>JAGPUY010000266.1 GCA_018067265.1 Oceanihabitans sp.
TTTCCAGAGATTACTAAGTAGATCGTGAATAAACCAATAAGGCAAAGAAAAGTGTTTTCATGATTTGGCATAAAAGTAATAGGAATGGAAATGAAGGAGCTAGTTATCATTCCTATAGAAAATAGCTTTCCCATTCTTTTATGCGGAATACTTCCTTTCTTCATTACAATACTTCCTATTCCAGATATTAATCCTAGTCCGCCAAAAAAGGCATGTACATAAATGAAAATTTTAATTGTTTCTTCCATGATATCTTGTTTGTTTTAACAAGGTAAAATTCAGAATAAAACAAAGAATCTTCAAAAGGGAGTTTCTGAAGTGTCGTTTTTAAGTGATAAGTTGTAAACAAACGGAATTATGTTGAAATAGATGCTTTTGTCATGCTGAACTTGATTCCGCATCTAATATTAACACTTAATAAATACTTGCAACCATTTCATCATATTTTAAAATAGTGTCAAAACCTTTATTCTTAAAGTATGCTGTTGGATTGGTTTTAGCACTCACCAAAACAAAATCTCCTCCCCAAGCACCAAGACTTTTAATACTTCCGTTAAAGTCGTTAAAAAGAACTTCTTTAACTGGTTTTAAGTGTATGATTTCTGAAATGATTTGTTCATGCTTTTCTATTAGAATATCGAAAGCTTCGAGCGTTTTACAAGCAATAATGTCTTTGGTTATTGCATCTATTTGTGCAATAGCTATTTCTAGATTAGAGTTGTTCTTTTTGTATTGCGCAATACCATCTCTACTATTTTGCTTTTTGTTTAAATGCACAAAATATAAATGCGCTTTAAATGAAGGATTAAAAGAAATTGGATTTACGGTTCGTTTGTCGTTTCGAGCTTGTCTAGAAATCGCACTATTATGCAATTGATATGTAATTGCCGAATCGTTTTGTGCACAGGCAATATCATAACCACTTCCACCGAAGGTTTTCTCTAATAATTGGTAGGCATCTACATGTGCCCAGTTTGCAAAATTATTGATTAGGGTAGAAGATGTGCCAAGTCCCCAGTTTTTTGGAAAGGCTAATCGCGTCGTTATTTGGTAGCCTTTTTTGTCTTTTAAAAACTCCGGATTAAGTTCTTGAGCAGCTCGTAGTATCTCTAAAAGTCTATTAGAAACTTCGCTGTCTATACTGATTTGTGATTCAATATTGCTGTCATTTCCAGCTTGCCGAGAAATCTCAGGACCATCTATGTTAAATTCCGCTTCAAACCAAACCTGCTTCTGTTCATCGATACTTTTCCAGATAATTTTAGCGACTTCTATTTCTTTAACAACTAAACTTTGTCCGAATGTTGTGGGTACAGCAAGTGCTAGTGCGCCATCCAGAACGACATATTCTCCGGTAAGTAATAATTTTCCGCTGCTGTAAAAAGTTTGCATGTATTATTTTTTCAATCTTAATTCATTAAAAGCTTCCACAACCGCACTATGTGTTACGGTGTTTGTTTTAAAATGATGCACAATCTTTTCTTTTTCAGCGTCTGTAGCTTCCATTTGGTTTAAGATATTCATCAAGTGCATTTTCATGTGGCCTTCTTGAATTCCTGTGGTAGTTAGAGAACGTAAAGCACCAAAATTTTGCGCTAATCCGGCAACAGCAACTATTTGCATTAACTCTTTTGCGCTTGGTTTGTGTAATAATTCTAAAGCGAGTTTTACTAAAGGATGTAAGTTGGTTAATCCGCCAACGGTTCCTAATGCTAGTGGGATTTCCATCCAAAAGGTAAATACGCCATTTTCAATTTTAGCATGTGTCAAACTAGTGTATTTCCCGTTTCTAGCTGCATATGCATGTACTCCAGCTTCTACAGCTCTAAAATCATTTCCGGTTGCTAAAACAACAGCGTCAATACCATTCATGATCCCTTTGTTGTGTGTAACCGCTCGGTATGGTTCTACTTCTGCAATACGAACTGCTTGTACAAATTTTTCAGCATCAAAATCGTCTTCTGGTAGATCTTCTAATTTGCAACTTACTTCTGCGCGAACTAAACAATCTGGAACGTAATTAGACAAAATACTCATCACAATTTCTATAGTGTCTTGTAAATGCTTTTCCGCTTCCGCTTTAAACGTTTTTGCAAATTGCTCTAAACAAGAGTTTATAAAATTGGCTCCCATGGCATCTTGTGTTTCAAAAGTTGCATGCAATTGGTAATAGCCAGAAATGGCTTCGGTTTTATCTTTTAAAACAATATCTAAAACGCCACCACCACGTTTTTCCATATTCTTGGTAATTGGGGAAGCGTCTGTAATAAGTTGGTTTTTCACCGTGTTAAAAAAACCTTCTAGTGTTTTAAAATCGCCAGAATACATAAAATGTACTTGTCCGATTTTGGTTGTAGAAAGTACTTTGGTTTTAAAACCTCCATGCGCTAACCAAAACTTAGCCGCTTTACTAGCAGCAGCAACGACAGAGCTTTCTTCAATTGCCATTGGTATGGTATGCATTTTACCATTTATTAAAAAATTAGGTGCAACACCAAATGGTAAATAATAGTTGGTTATTGTGTTTTCTATAAACTCATCATGCAAGTTTTGTAGTGCTATATTGGTATTCCAATATTGCTTTATAATTTTTTTAGCTTCGTCCTTGTTTGAAAAATATGTTTCAACAATCCAATCTATTTTTTTAGATTTCGTTAATTTAGAAAAGCCAGAAATAGGTGCACTCATGTACTGTGTTTTTGAAACACAAAGATAGTATTCCCTTTTTTAATGGTTTTCATTTAAGTAACTTAAGTTTTTGTAACTTAAAACCGAAGCTATTTTTAGTATTTACAACTTCAATTTACTGTTAATGTTTACGGTTTTTTGCTTATTTTTTAGTAAACTTGACATTCAATTCATAAAATCATTATTTTTAATGCGAACTTTTAAATTCTTCCTATTTAGTTGTTTTTTAATAACAGCAATTTCTACTACAGCGCAAACCAAAAATATTTCACTAGAAGATATCTGGAATGGATCTTTTAGAACCGAAAGAATGGATGCTTTGCATTCGATGAAAAACGGACAACAATACGCTGTTTTAAATTTCGATAGAGATTCAAAAATCACAACTATAGATATTTACGATTATAAAACATTAAGTAAAGTAAATACTTTGGTAAGTTCTTCTGACCTAGAAACGATACCTTATTTTACAGATTATACGTTTAGCGATGATGAAAGTAAGATTGTTTTAGCTACAGATGTGGAGTCTATTTTTAGACGATCTACGCTAGGTAAATTTTATGTGTATGATACCAAAGACGCTTCGGTTACTTTAATTGCTGAAGAAAAAATACAAGAACCAACCTTTTCTCCAGATGGAACTAAAGTGGCTTATGGTTTAAATAATAATTTATTTGTTAAAGATTTAGCTTCTGGGGTAACCAAACAAATCACTTTTGATGGTGAAAAAAATAAAATCATTAATGGTATTACGGATTGGGTTTATGAAGAAGAATTCGGATTTGTTCGTGCTTTTGAATGGAATGCAGCTAGTGATAGAATAGCATTTATTAGATTTGATGAAACAGAGGTTCCTGAATTTTCTATGGATGTTTACGGTTCTGCTTTGTACCAAACGCAACAAGTTTTTAAATACCCGAAAGCAGGAGAAAAGAATGCAACTGTTTCTTTGCATTTATACGATTTGAAATCGAATACAGCTTCCGAAGTAAAATTAGATAAAGCCTACGCCGATTTTTATATTCCTAGAATTAAATGGACAAATGATGCAGATGTCTTAAGTGCGCAATACATGAACAGACACCAAAATGAATTAGATCTTTGGATGATTGATGCTAAAAAGGATAAGGCAACTTTAGTTTTAGCCGAAAAAGATAAAGCCTATGTAGATGTAACAGATAATCTTACTTTTTTAAAGGATGATAGCTTTATTTGGACCAGCGAAAAAGACGGATACAACCACATTTATCATTATGATAATAAAGGTAAGCTGATCAATCAAATCACCAAAGGAAACTGGGAAGTAACCAATTACTATGGTTTTGATGAAAAAACAAATGCCATTTATTACCAATCGGTAGAAAATGGTTCTATAAATCGCGATGTGTATAAAATTGATTTAAACGGAATTAATAAAACGCGTTTAACAAAAAATACAGGAACGAACAATGCTTCGTTTAGTGCGGATTTTACCTATTTTATAAATACGTTTTCTAGCGCAACAACGCCTCCAGAATATACATTAAACAATGCTGCTACTGGAGATTTAGTGAAAAGTATAAAAGATAATGATGCGCTTTCTCAAAAAATATTAGCGTATACCACTTCTAAAAAAGAGTTTTCTACTATGAAGGTGAATGGTAACGATTTAAATATGTGGATCATTAAACCAGCAGATTTTGATGCGAATAAAGAATATCCATTGTTTATGTATCAATATTCAGGTCCAGGATCACAACAGGTCGCAAACCGTTGGAATGGCGCTAATGATTATTGGTACCAACATTTAGCACAACAAGGGTATATTGTAGCTTGTGTCGATGGAAGAGGAACGGGGTTTAAAGGTGCCGACTTTAAAAAAGTGACACAAAATGAATTGGGTAAATACGAAGTGGAAGACCAAATTGAAGCGGCAAAACAATTAGGAGCAAGATCTTATATTGATGCATCTAGAATTGGGATTTGGGGTTGGAGTTATGGTGGTTTTATGAGTAGTAATGCATTGTTTAAAGGAAACGATGTATTTAAAATGGCTATTGCCGTTGCTCCTGTAACGAGCTGGAGATTCTACGATTCTATTTATACAGAGCGTTATATGACTACGCCTCAGGAAAATGCAAGCGGTTATGATGAGAATTCACCAATAAATCATGTAGATAAATTGAAAGGAGACTTTTTGTTAATTCATGGTACTGGAGATGATAATGTACATTTACAAAACACCATGCGAATGGTAGAAGCATTAATACAAGCCGATAAGCAATTTGAGTGGATGGTGTATCCCGACAAAAATCATGGAATTTATGGTGGTAACACCAGATTGCATTTGTATAAAAAAATGACAAACTTTATTAACGATAAGCTTGGGGATAAATTACCAAAGCAAGAAGTTAAGGAAGTACAAAAAAATATTAAAGGATAAACTAACTAACTAACTAACTAACTAAAATAAATAAACATGGAATATAAATTTGGAGGTTCTGCAGAGAATCAAAAAACAGTATTAGGGCATCCTGCTGGGTTGTTTGTGCTTTTCTTTACAGAAATGTGGGAGCGTTTTTCTTACTATGGCATGCGTGCTTTATTGGTGCTTTTTTTAGTGTCTACTATTATAGATGGTGGATGGGAATGGAGTAGAGCAGATGCATTAGTGCTTTATGGATGGTATACAGGACTGGTTTATTTAACTCCAATTATTGGTGGTTTTATAGCAGATAAATTTATGGGGTACCGAAGAGCTGTTGTACTTGGAGCCTTTATTATGACTTTAGGTCATGCTTCCATGGCATTAGAAGGAATTACATCTATGTTTTTCTATGCTGGATTATCTTTCCTAATTATTGGAAACGGTTTTTTTAAACCAAATATTTCTTCCATGGTGGGTCAATTGTATAAAACACAAGGAAAAGAGAAAGATGGTGGTTATACCATTTTCTATATGGGAATTAATGCAGGAGCCTTTTTAGGTATTCTTTTATGTGGTTACATTGGAGAAAATATAGGATGGCATTTTGGTTTTGGACTTGCTGGAGTTTTTATGTTTTTAGGAATGTTACAATTTTATTTCACCCAAAATATTTTTGGAAAAATTGGATTATCACCGAAACAAACGGAAGATTTTGAAGAAGTTATAGAACATAGTGTTGAAAACTTAGAACATAACATTGAAGAGGTTATTGAAGAAGCAGAAAGCTCTAAAGTAGTTAGAGATAGAATGTTTGTAATTGGCGTATTTTCTTTATTTGTAGTGTTTTTCTGGTGGGCTTTTGAACAAGCAGGTGGTTCTATGACCGTTTTTGCTGCAGATTATACAGATAGAGCTTTAGTTGGTAGTGCAGCGATGACTTTTAAAATAGTGAATACCATAATAACAGTAGTACCAATGTTGGTAATAACCTATGTTTTAGCAATGCTGTTTAAACAAACATTTAGTAAATACGCTTTAGCAAATATATTATTAGGTTTAAGCTTCGTCATTATTTGGATAATTGTAATTTGGATGTTAAATAGAGAATTTCAGTCGGATGCAACTGAAGTTCCTGCATCTTGGTTCTCTGTACTAAACTCCTTATTCATTATTTTATTTGCACCATTGTTTTCTAAACTTTGGGAAAGTAAATTAAATCCTTCAGGACCAGTTAAGTTTGCTATCGGTTTATTATTAGTAGGTTTAGGATTTGGAATCTTGGCTTATGGAGCAGCGGGAATTCCAGATGGAGCAAAAACAGCTTCTGTAAGTTTAATATTCTTAGTTGGTGCTTATTTCTTACATACTATGGGAGAACTTTGTGTGTCACCAGTTGGATTGTCTTACGTTAGTAAATTAGCACCTGTTAAATTAGTTAGTTTAATGTTCGGTATTTGGTTTACAGCGAATTTCTTTGCCAACCTTTTAGGAGGTTTTACAGGAAGTTATATTGATCCAATTTCAGAGGAATATGGTCTATCCAATTTCTTTTTAATATTTACTGTAATTCCAATAGCAGCAGCTGTAGTTATGTTACTATTAGCGCCTATGCTTAAAAGAAAAATGCACGGCATTGAGTAAGAAGAGGTTATTTTTATACTAAAAAGCGAACTAAACTATATATAAATGAATACAGATATTGAAAATCTATTTAAAGACAAAGTAATTGGGCATCCAGCTGGATTGTTTGTGTTGTTTTTTACAGAAATGTGGGAACGTTTTTCATTTTATGGAATGCGTATTCTTCTAGTGTTATTTTTAACAGCTCCTTTAATAGGTGATAATCCTGGCTGGGAATGGCCAAGAGAACATGCTTTATCATTAATTGGTACCTATGCATCCCTTTTATATTTAACGCCAATTGTTGGTGGTTGGGTTGCCGATAAGATTACAGGGTACAAATGGGCAGTAATCATTGGTTGTTTTATCATGATGCTAGGGCATGCCGCAATGGTTTTTGAAACGCAATTTACTTTATATTTAGGTTTGGCTTTATTAGTTATTGGTACCGGTTTTTTTAAGCCTAACGTAACTTCTATGATTTCGGAAATGTATAAAGGCAAGGAGTCTAAAAAAGATGGCGCATACACCATATTTTATATGGGTGTGAATGCCGGAGCCTTTTTTGGTATGATGCTTTGTGGGTATTTAGCTGAAAATATTGGATGGTCTTGGGGATTTGGTCTTGCAGGAATCTTTATGTTTTTAGGAATGTTACAATTCTGGTTAGCTAAAGATTTATTTGGACAAATTGGAGAAAAGCCTTCTAAAGTTCATGAAGTAGAATTACCTCAAAATATTAATGAAGTTAGTCCGACAGAACATAATCCAACGGATGAAAAATTAAACCCTTTTACAGGAGTAGATAAGATATTAATAGTGCTTTCTGCTTTAGGGGGAATTTTATATTTATTTAATGATCCAATGTCTAAAGTTGGAAATGTAAATATGCTAGACTTTAGTATTGGTGGATTAGACGGTTCTAACGTTACCATATTAACCGCTTTAGTTTTATTTTTGTATTTAATTATTACCAGAATCTCGAGATATTCAAAAATTATAAGAGACAAAATTATTGCAGTTTCTATTTTTGGAGTTTTTACTGTGTTTTTCTTTGCAGCTTTTGAACAATCTTTGGGGTCGATGACCATTTTTGCTAGAGATTATACCGATAGAGTTTTAGTAGGTTCTTCTGCAATGATATTTAAAATTGTAGATTTAGTTTTAACAGTAGGACCTTTAGCAATTATTACTTGGGTTTTATATTTATTATTTAAGAAAACATATTCTAAAATCCCATACTCTAACATTGTTTTAAGTTTAGCATTTGTTGCACTTTGGGGAATTGTAATTTGGAAAGTGAATAGAGAGTTTAGCAAAGACGCAACAGAAGTTGGAGCATCTTGGTTTGGTATCTTAAACTCCTTCTTTATTATTACATTAGCACCTCTATTTTCTAAATGGTGGGAAAGTAAATACAATCCTAGTGCTGCCATGAAATATGGTTTAGGATTGATACTTTTAGGTTTAGGATTTGGTGTTTTAGTAATGGGTACCATGGGAATTGAGCAAGGAGCACAAACAGCTTCTGTTAGTATGTTCTTTTTAATATTTGCATATGTATTCCATACGATGGGTGAACTTTGTATTTCGCCTGTTGGACTATCCTATTTAAGTAAATTAGTGCCAGGAAGAATGATTGGTTTTATGTTTGGTATTTGGTATTTAGCAATTGCTATCGGACAAAAAGCAGCAGGAACAATGGGAGGAATGATTGATAAAATTTCGGAAGAACACGGTTTATCTACTTTCTTTTTAATCTTTACACTAGTGCCAATTGCTGTTGGTCTTGTATCCATAGTTTTAAACCCTATTCTGAAAAGATTAATGCATAACGTAAAATAATTTGTAATTTTGGAATAGTCTTTGAGACTATATTTCTGAAAAGATACAAACCACAAATAAGTTATTTAAATACAATGAAAAATTTAACACTTACACTTTTACTTGCAGTTTTAACACTTGGTTCGGTTGCTGCACAAGAAATTAATTGGGTAACTTTTGAAGAAGCTTTAGAACTTCAAAAGAAAAATCCTAAAAAAATCCTGATGGACATGTATACCGAATGGTGTGGGCCATGTAAAATGTTGGATAAAAACACCTTTCAAAATAAGGAAGTGGCTGCGTATGTAAATAAGAACTTCTATGCGGTAAAGTTTAATGCCGAAGGTAATGCCGTTGCAAACTATAAAGGGAAAGAATATACAAATCCAAGTTATGATCCTGCAAAAGCGAAGAGACGTAATAGCGCACATCAATTGGCTAGATTTTTTCAAGTAAACGCTTATCCTACTATTGTATATTTAGATGAAAAAGCAGAGCTGATTGCTCCTATTAAAGGGTATCAAACGCCAGTTCAAATAGAGTTATACTTAAAGATGTTTGCGAATGACGACTATAAAGAACTAAGTACGCAAGATGCATTTAATGAATATTATTTAGCATTTAAACCAGCTTTTAAAGGATAAAATTTAGCATTCCGAGCGTAGTGAAGCATCTATTCGATTAATATAAAAGCTCCCTTTTTACCGGTTTGGTGAAATGGGAGCTTTCTTTTTTTACAAGTCTTTTCCCAACGTGCTACATACGATTTGTAATTACTGCCATCTGCAATAATACCTTTTGGTTTTAAAGAATCAATAAGTCTATCTAGATTTAATTTCGGGGAATTTCGCAATAAAACATAATCAGGTTTTATGCTTTTTATATTGTAAATGCCAAGACTATCTACCAATAGAATTTTTTTGTTTCGGAAGAAAAAAAGGTCTTGTAAAGTGTCTTCTGTAATTGTTTCTGTGAAATTTGCTACTGCAAAAGTGCCTATGGTTTTAGTGCTTGTAATGGAATCTAAATTATGAAAAACCTGTAACATTTTGTTTCGTTTTAAACCTATAACGGTGTTTCTGCTTTTGTGAAAAACGATAAAAGCATCCTTACTATTTTCATATTTAGTATATAGAATGGCTATTTGAAAACTTAATATAGCAAGACATAAAAGCACTAAAGCTTTGTAGTTTCGAATGACGTGCAAACGTACCAAGGCTGTGATGATGAAATAAGAAGTAAGGACATAAAGTATATTAAAAGATATGCCTTGAAATAGGAATTGTTCCTTACTCGCAATCCATTCAAAAAAAGTATTCATTAAACGGATAATACTTCCAAAGGTATCTGCTAAAAATGGAGGTAACGCATTTAATAAGGCTAAAATAATGACTAAAATGCCACTAGATAAAATAATTCCTATTAACGGAATAACCACAATGTTAGACAACCAAAACAATCCAGGAAACTGATGAAAATAAAATAAGCTAATAGGAAGAACACCAAACTGTGCCGCAATAGTTACCGTTGTAATTTGCCAAAGTTTATTCGTTAACCAAAATCTAGGTTTCCAAATTTTGTATAACATGGGTTGTATAGAAACAATGGCAAGTACCGCGAGATAGCTTAATTGAAAACCAACATCAAACAAGAACAACGGTTTAAATAGTAGAATAAAAAAAACGGAAATAGCTAACGTGTTATAGATGTTACTCGGGCGTTTTAAGTGCATTCCAATGGCAACAATACTAAACATGGTCGCAGCTCTAATAATCGAGGCAGAAGCGCCAGCAATAAGTGCATAACACCAAAGTAAGATTAGAATACTAATCATCTTTGCAATTTTTCCATTGGCTATGCTTTCTAAGGGTTTAAAAAGCGTGTTTAATAGCAGTAGTAAAATACCAACATGTAAACCAGAAACGGCAAGAATATGAATAGCGCCAGCGTTTACATAATTGGTGTAGACACTTTTACTAATATTCTGTCTTTGGCCCAAAATTAACGCGTTAATAATAGATAATTCGTCGGCTTTAAAATCGTATTTTTTAAGTTTGATGTTTATGGTATTTCGCAATAGACTAGCATAGCCAATTAGTGTGTGTTTGGTATCGCTTACGCGGAATAGTTTATCGTTTGTAGCATATATTTGATGATAGATATATTGCTTTTCTAAATAGTTTTTATAATCGAATTGATTGGGATTCAAAGTGTGTGAAACTTCCTGAAAACCTTCCGTTGTAATTAAAATGGCATCGACTTCTAGTTTTTTGTGTAGACTATCTTTTTTAATGTTTAGTAACGCTTTTCCTATTGCCGATTCGGCATCCACTTGAAGAATATCCACAACATATTTATCATTGTAATTACCAGGTTTTAAAATTTCTTTTATCCGAAACGTAATTTGTTTAGGTATGTATTTTAAATGGGTATAATGATTCTTAACGTGTTTCTGGTTATGCATATTTGTGCTTACTATTCCTATAGAGATAGTGGTGAAACACGCTAAAACACCAAACCAGATCGTTTGTGTAAATTGTTTTCTAGAAAGAAATAAGATAATACTTAAAAGCAAGAAAAGAATGAGCGCACTGTATAAAGACCAAGTTACAGGAATTGCAATGTAATAGGCTAAAAGAATGCCAATACAAAGACAAGTGCTTAGTTTTATTACTGTAAAATTTAGAATCTTCATGCATAAATATAGTAAATAATCTATACTTATAGCGAAAATATTCTACACTATAGAAATTTTATAATATTCGTCTGGCTTGTACATAAGACAAATACCAATAGCGTTCTGCCAGGTTGGAAACCATAACTCCTTTACTTGAGGATGCGTGAATGAACTCCACATAGCCAACTCTCGCTGTAGTTACAATGCCAACATGATTTACTTTTCGGCTATTCTTTTTAGTCGCAAAAAATAACAAATCGCCTTCTTGCACTTCTTTTAAGTCTATCCAATCGCCAGTTGTAGATAGACCATGAGTGGTTCTAGGAAGTGTAATGGCTTCTTTTTTAAAGGAAGTATATATTAAACCAGAACAATCCATCCCTTTTTTGGTGGTTCCTCCGTATTTGTATTTTACACCTTCAAAAGTTTTCGCATAGTCTATAATACTAGCTACATTTGCATTGCTTTTTCTAGTAGCTGTATTTGTATTTGATTTTTTAGAAACGGTTTTGGTCGTTCGTGCTTTTTTAGTAACTACGCGTTTGTTTTTACTGGATTTACAAGCGGAAAAGGAAAGGAATAGTATAAGAATTAGGGCAATTTTTTTCATGTACAAATTTAAGTATTTGGTGATATAGCTTTATAAATAAGTTTTGCAGTTTTTTCGCTAGCGCCTCTTCCGCCAAGCTCTTTTTCGAGTTCGTAGTAGTTCATAAAGAATTGAACTCTTTGGTACGGATCTAGAATGCTATCCAATTCTTTTTTTAATCGCTTAGCGTTGAATTCCCCTTGAATTAACTCCGTAACCACTTCCTTATTCATGATTAAGTTCACCAAAGAAATAAACTTAAGTGTGATGATACGTTTTCCAATTTGGTAGGATAACCAACTACCTTTATAACCAACTACTTGTGGTACTTTAAACAACGCCGTTTCTAAGGTTGCAGTTCCAGAAGTGACTAATGCAGCTGTAGATACGCTAAGTAAATCGTAGGTTTTATTAGAAATAAAAGTGACATTTTTGGTCGTTATAAACTGCTGATAAAAGCTGTACTCCTGACTTGGCGCTCCAGCAATTACAAATTGATAACTCGGATAATCTGCAACAACACTAAGCATCACCGAAAGCATTTTTTTAATTTCTTGTTTTCTGCTTCCAGGAAGTAATGCAATTATTGGTTTATCATTAAGTTGATATTCTTTTCTAAAGGTATATTCATCTACTTGCGTTCTATTGGCAATAGCATCAATTAATGGATGACCAACAAAATGTACTTTGTAGTTGTAGTTTTTGTAGAAATCTTCCACAAACGGAAGAATAACATACATAGCATCGACATATTTTTTTATTTTTTCTACTCTACTTGCTCTAGATGCCCAAACTTGTGGAGAAATATAATAGTGGGTTTTAAAATGTTGTTCTTTTGCCCATTTTGCAATACGCAGGTTAAATCCAGAATTGTCAATAAAAATAACAACATCTGGTTGGTAAGTCGCAATATCTTTTTTACATAATGAAATGGCTTTAAATATGGAGTTTATATTTAAAAGCACTTCTGCAAAACCCATAAAAGCTCTTTCTTTGTAGTGCTTTACTAAAGTACCACCAACACTTTGCATAAGGTCTCCTCCCCAAAATCTAAATTCGGCATGTACATCTTCTTTTTGTAATGCTTTCATTAAATTAGAGCCATGTAAATCACCTGAAGCTTCTCCTGCAATAATGTAATATTTCATGTGTATATATCTATTGTTTTTAAATGGTCACATGCAGCATCCATTTAATCTTTATCCATAACTATTAAGTTTTATTACGGATGTTTCCTTTATATAAATTTAAAAAGAAGGGTTAATATGGCTATAAATATCGTGGCAATAAGTACACCTTTTGCGCGATTATCTTGTTTTCTGCTTAAAAAGAAGAAGAAAGCAATAAGATTTAAAACAGCACCTAAGCTTATAAGTTTACTAATAAAACCTTGTGCGTTTGCCGTTTCAATAGCTTCCATAAAACCGCCTCCTTGCCCTAATACTTGAGTCGCAATAAATAATCCTATGATGTTGGTAATAAAACCAACAATCAAACCAATTGTAATGTCTTTTTTCATCTTTAGTTTCCGCGAAAGCGGTAATCTTCTTTTTTTATTTCCACAAAAGCGGAAGGTATTAATAGTCTATTTGTTTAAATCCCAAGTATTCAATTTGGCGATACTGTGATGTGCTGTTAAATCAAATTGCACGGGCACTACAGAAACATAACCGTTGTGTAAAGCCCACTCATCGGTATCTTCTCCTTTGTCTAAATTAACAAATTTTCCGGTAAGCCAATAATATTCTTTGCCTTGCGGACTAATTCTTTTGTCAAATTTTTCGACCCAATTTGCTTTTGCTTGTCTGCAAATTCTCACACCTTTAATGGCTTCTTTTTCTAGTTTTGGGAAATTCACATTTAAAACAACACCTTCTTGTAAACCGTTTTCTAAAACATTTAGTGCAATATTTTTGACATATTCTTTAACCGATTCAAAGTTGGCATTCCAATTAAAATCTAATAACGAAAAGCCAATGGATGGTACTCCTTCTAATCCTGCTTCAATTGCAGCGCTCATGGTGCCAGAATAAATGACATTGATAGAAGAGTTAGAACCATGATTAATACCCGAAACACATAAATCTGGCCTTCGGTCTAATATTTCACTAATTCCTAACTTTACACAATCTGCAGGTGTTCCAGAACAACTGTATTCTTTTTGGCTGCCATTGTCAATAATTAGTTGTTCTAAGTGTAGGGTTGAATCTAAGGTGATCGCGTGACCCATTCCGCTTTGCGGACTATCAGGAGCTACAACAACAACGTCACCTATGGTATTCATAACTTCAATTAATGCGCGTATTCCTGGAGCAGTTATGCCATCATCATTGGTTACTAATATTAGCGGTTTTTTTGTCATGTAGTATCCTTGTTTTTGCTATGCTAAAATACATATTTTATACAGCATATGCTCCTTATTTGCGGTTTAACAAAAAATTAGTACCTATTTGCTATAATTGGCACAGTTTTTTCTTTAAATTAGTGAATTGAGACAAACCCCTAACTTGAGCTATTGGAGCTTAAATTAATTAATGCATTTAGAAAATGAAAAAGAAATATAATGTGTTTATGCTGTTGCTTTTATTAGCATTTGCATCTTGTAGTTTTACGAGTAAAACTTTTGATGATCCAGATAAAGATAAGTTACTAATACAAGTGATAACTTACGTTTTAGAACGTGGGCACTTTGATCCTAAAGTTTTAAATGATGATTTTTCATCGGCTGTTTACACAGATTATTTAGAGCAATTAGATCCTTTAAAACGTTATTTTTATAGATCCGATATTGAAGAATTTGAAAAATATAAAACAGAAATAGACGATCAGCTTAAAGCCTATGATATCGCTTTTTTCAACCTGACACATGAACGTTTGTTGAAGCGGATCGAAGAGACTAAAACTATATATAAGGATATTTTAAATAAACCATTTAATTATTCTGTAAATGAAAGCTATAGTTCCGATTACGATAAAGTAGAATATGTTAAGAATAAAAAGCAAATGAAAGAACGTTGGAGACAACAACTTAAGTTTACTACTATTTCTAATTATGACGACTTAGTTACTGAAAATATAAAAAGTGAAAACGAAAAAAAATCATTAGCTGATTTAGAGGAAGAGTCGCGTAATGAAACGTTGAAATCTATTGATAATTATTACAATGATTATATCGACGACCAACAACGTAAAGATTGGTTTTCTATTTATGTAAATGCTATTGTAGAAGAGTTTGATCCACATACATTTTATTTTGCGCCAGAAGATAAAGATCGTTTTGATCAACAAATGTCTGGTAAATTAGAAGGAATCGGAGCAAGACTGTCCAAGAAAATGGATAACACTAAAATTGTAGAACTAATTTCAGGTGGTCCAGCATGGAGAGGAAAAGAATTAGAGGTTGGTGATATTATTCAAAAAGTACGTCAAGAAAATGAAGAGCAAGCCGTCAATATCGTGGGCATGCGTTTAGACGATGCTATAAAGCTTATAAAAGGACCAAAAGGAACTATAGTGAATCTTACTATTAAAAAAGTAGATGGTACTGTTGAGGTAATTGCTATCACTAGAGATGTGGTAGAGTTGGAAGAAACCTATGCTAAATCATCTATAGTAAAGAGCAATGACAAACGTTTTGGGGTAATCAATCTTCCTAAGTTTTATGTAGATTTTGAAGACTATAAAAAGCGTAATGCAGCCAGTGATATTAAACAAGAAATTGAGCGTTTAAAAGAAGAAGGAATGGAAGGTCTTGTTTTAGATCTTCGTAATAATGGAGGAGGATCTTTACAAACCGTTGTTGATATGGCAGGTTTGTTTATTAAAGATGGACCAATAGTACAAGTACGATCTACTGGGGAACCAAAAGAAGTTTTAAAAGATAAAGATAAATCTATCAGTTGGGATGGGCCATTAGTGATACTAGTTAATGAGCTTTCGGCATCTGCTTCCGAAATATTAGCCGCAGCAATGCAAGATTATAAAAGAGCTATTATTATAGGTAGTAAACAAACCTATGGTAAAGGTACGGTTCAAAATGTATTAGACTTAAACAGAATGGTGCGTAATAACTCGCAAGGAGATTTAGGAGCTTTAAAGCTTACTACGCAGAAATTCTACAGAATTAACGGAGGTTCTACACAACTCGAAGGTGTAAAAAGTGATGTCGTTGTCCCAGATAGATACAGCTATATTAATGTTGGCGAAAAAGATCAAGAAAATCCATTGCCTTGGGATAAAATTGAAGCGGTAGATTATACTTTTTGGGATAGCTATTTTGATTACGATTCTACGATTAAGAAGAGCCAAGAGCGCATGAGTAATAATGCCCAATTAAAGCTAATTGATGAAAATGCAAAATGGGTAAAAACCAGAATGGATGAAAATTCACATGCTTTAAACTACACTGCCTACAAGCAGAAAATAGAATTAACCGAAGAAGAGGCAAAACAATTTGATAAAATATCCGAATACCAAACAAATCTAACCTTTGAGTCTTTACCTTATGAAAGTCAGTTGTTTGCTACAGATTCTATTTTAAAGAACAAACGAGATAGATGGCATGAAAGTCTTAGCAAAGACGTGTATATGGAAGAGGCATTACATGTTTTAGAAGATTTAAAAATGTCATACAGTATTGAAAAAGTAGCTGCTACAGTAAAAGACTAAACAAATTTATGAGTAGTACAACAAACTCACTAAGAGCATTAGCGCTCCAAAAATTTAAAAGCAATTTTTGGGGCGTTTTTAGTTTTGGTTTTATCGTTTTAATTGGCCTAATTTCCATTTTTGCTTATGCAATAGCGCCTGATAATTCCCAATATGCAAACCAGATGCATTTGGCTATACATTCTAAAAAACCAGGATTTGAAGTCCAAATGCTAACGATTCCTTCTACGATTAAAAATGAGCAAGGTTTTTTAGATAAGCTTTTCTTCGGAAGAAAAAATACAGAAACCGAAATTCCTATTAGTAGTTATACCGTAGAACAAAATAGTATCATCTATACAGAATATGCTTCCGACGGATTAGTAGGAGTCGATAAAACGATAGATTTTGAGCAATTAGATGCTGTAAAGTTGAAAACCTTAATTACGACAAAAACGTTCCTTTTCGGAACCGATAAATACGGAAGGGATCTGCTAAGTAGAATCTTAGTAGGAGCAAGAATTTCGTTTTTTATTGGCTTTGTAGCTGTTTTTATATCCTTATTTATTGGTGTTTTCATGGGAAGCATTGCTGGATATTTTGGCGGTAAAGTAGATGCTTTTATCATGTGGATCATTAATGTAACATGGTCTATACCAACGTTGTTATTAGTGATTGCAATTACACTTGCTTTAGGTAAAGGTTTTTGGCAGGTTTTTATTGCGGTTGGCTTAACCATGTGGGTAGAAGTCGCTAGAGTTGTAAGAGGTCAAATAATTAGCGCTAAAGAAATGCAATACGTTACGGCAGCAAGAGCGCTAGGTTTTAATGATTTTAGAATTATTACCAAACACATTTTGCCAAATATAATGGCGCCAGTAATTGTGATTTCGGCAGCCAATTTTGCAGGAGCTATTTTAATAGAAAGTGGTTTGAGCTTTTTAGGAATCGGTGCACAACCACCAATGGCAAGTTGGGGCGCAATGATTAAAGATCATTATAATTATATTATTCTAGGAAAGCCTTATTTGGCGTTAATACCTGGGTTGTGTATTATGACTTTAGTGATGGCGTTTATGCTAATTGGTAATGCACTTCGGGATGCGCTGGATGTAAAAAGTTGATTTGTATTTTCGCCGTGAGTCTATTTGGGTCTTTGTTAAGCCCTGTGAAATAATTTCAACTTATTCCGTTAAAGCGAAGTCTATAAATTTACAATAACAGCCAAAGTTATAGCTTTTCAACTTCTATCTCAATCCAATTCCATATTCGCATTCAGCGAATCTATATATTCTAAAACTTCCTCTTTACCAACATCTTTAGAGGAAGAGGTAATAAAGTAGTTAGGTACTTCTTCCCAAGTTTCTAAAAGAATTTTCTTGTAGTCTGCTACGTGGTTTTCAATAGCTTTCGGTTTAAGCTTATCGGCTTTAGTGAAAATAATAGAAAACGGAATGCCATTTTCTCCCAACCATTTCATGAAATCTAAATCTATTGGCTGTGGTTTGTGTCGTATATCAACTAAAACAAAACCAGTAACTAACTGTTCGCGTAAAGCAAAATACTGTGTTATAAATTTCTGAAAAGTCTTTTTTGCAGATTTAGAAACACGAGCATATCCATAACCAGGTAAATCTACCAGGTACCATTCTTCATTAATTAAAAAATGATTTATAAGCTGCGTTTTTCCGGGTCTACCAGAAGTTTTTGCAAGACTTTTTCTGCTAGTAAGCATGTTGATAAGCGAAGACTTACCTACGTTACTTCTACCAATAAAAGCGTATTCCGGAATGTTTTTGGTTGGGCATTTTGCAACATCAGAGTTGCTCAATACAAATTCTGCAGATTTTATTTTCATGGCGATAGCATTTCCGTGAAAACGGAAGTCTCATTAAATTAATACTAAAAATGCAAAGGTAAAGACATCCGTGTAAGTTACCAAAATAGTTGCGGTAAAAGAATATGGGCCTTTTTAGGTACTCTATTTTTTTTAGAACTTTCTGTCCTCTAACCAGTCATTAAGAATTTGGTTGAATGTTTCCGGATGTTCCATCATAGCAGCATGACCACATTTGTCAATCCAAAATAAATCAGAATCGGGTAACAAAGCTTTAAATTCATCTGCAACTTCTGGAGGAGTTACGGTGTCGTTCTTTCCCCAAATAATACAAGTAGGTACTTGCATTTGTGGCAAATCATTGGCCATATTATGTCGTATCGCACTCTTTGCAATTGCTAGGGTTTTAATAAGCTTGTTTCTGTCGTTTACCGTATCGTAAACTTCATCCACAATTTCTTTAGTTGCTACTGCAGGATCGTAAAAAACATCTTGTGCTTTCTTTTTTATTACCTCGTAGTCGCTACGCTTGGTATAGCCTCCGCCCATTGCGCTTTCGTATAAGCCAGAACTTCCAGTAATTACCAGAGCTTTAACTTTTTCAGGGAACAATTTGGTGTGGTATAAACCAATATGTCCACCTAACGAATTTCCTAATAAAATAACATCACTTAAGTCTTTAAATTCAATAAAATCATGCAAGTATTTAGCAAATGCCTTTACGTTAGTTTTCAGTAAAGACATGCTGTAAATAGGGAGCTCTGGAATAATAACCTTGTATCCTTTTGTACTAAAATGTTTAGTAACAGCATCAAAATTACTCAATCCTCCCATAAGACCATGAAGTATGATTATGGGTTTGCCTTCTCCAACCTCAATATAGCTGTAGTCTTTCTCTTTTTTTAAGCGATGCTTCATGAATTAGTTAGTGATTTCTATTGAAAACAAATATAGTTAAATCATTCATATTATAACAACTTAAATAAAAACACTGCGGTGAGTTTTTTAACGGAGATGTTAACAATCGCTTTTAAGTTTTTCATCCACAAGGTAATCTTCTGTGAACTAGGGATTTTTGGGCTTTGACTGTTTTTGTAATCGAAAGAAAGCTTCGTTTAGTCGAAAATTTATTAACAATGTGGTAAATAGTGGTAAATAGTGGTAGAATTTTCAATATATTTGACTCTTAATCGTTTTAATACGTAAAAGTTACAGTGAACTCATTAATAGGAACATACGAATGCAAGGTAGACGCAAAAGGAAGGCTTATGCTTCCTGCTGCGCTTAAAAAGCAGTTGTCTCCTGTGTTGCAAAATGGATTTGTGCTTAAACGAGCAGTTTTTCAGCCTTGTTTGGAGTTGTATCCAATGAGTGAATGGGAAGCTTTGATGGGGAGAATGAATAAGCTTAATCGTTTTAAAAAAAAGAATAATGATTTTATAAGACGATTTACCGCAGGAGTTAAAATGATTGAGGTAGATACGACAGGACGATTACTAATACCTAAAGACTTGGTGGCTTTTGCAGATATAGCAAAAAATATTGTGGTTTCTTCAGCAATTAACATTGTGGAGATTTGGGATAAAGATAAATACGAACAAGCCATTGATGATGCAGCTGTAGGTTTTGCAGATTTAGCAGAAGAGGTAATGGGACAAGACGATGAAGAAGATGGAATATCATAACCCAGTTTTATTAAAAGAAACCGTTGACGGTTTAAACATTGTAGAAGATGGCGTTTATGTGGATGTCACTTTTGGGGGTGGCGGACACAGTAAAGAGATATTAAAAAGACTTGGGCCAAACGGAAAGCTGTATGCTTTTGATCAAGATCCAGATGCGCTTGAAAATACGATAGACGATGATCGTTTTACGTTAATCCATGAGAATTTTAGGCATATGAAACGTTTTTTACGGTTTTATGGTGTGAAGGAGGTAGATGGTGTTTTGGCAGATTTCGGTGTTTCATCCCATCAATTTGATGTTGCGGAGCGTGGTTTTTCAACCAGGTTTGAAGCAGATTTAGATATGAGAATGAATCAGAAAAGCGAAATTTCTGCATATCATGTTGTTAATGATTATGAAGAAGAGGACTTAAAGCAGGTGCTTTTGCAATATGGGGAATTAAGACAAGCTCCGGCAATGGCTAAAGAAATTGTAGCACAAAGAAAGGAAGCAGCAATAGTAACTAGTGATCAATTAAAAAAAGTATTAAAAGGCTTTTTACAGCATAAAAAAGAAAACAAGGTTTTAGCGCAGATTTATCAAGCTATTCGTATTGAGGTAAATCAGGAAATTGAGGCTTTAAAAGAATTTTTATTGCAAACACCAGAGGTTTTAAAGCCTAATGGTCGTTTGAGTTTTATATCCTATCACTCTTTAGAAGATAGATTGGTAAAGCGTTTTATTAGAAGCGGTTTGTTTGAGGGAGAACCAGAACGCGATATGTTTGGAAATTTTGAAGTGCCTCTTAAAAAAGTTGGCGGTTTAATAGTGCCAAGCAGAGAGGAAATAAAAATAAACAACAGAGCAAGGAGTGCTAAGCTTCGTGTTGCGAAAAAAAGCTAGTAGTTAGAATCTAATTGCTGAAAGCTTAAGCGTATGAGAAAAAATATCTATAGCATATTAAAAGGAAGGTTTCTAGTTAGCGATGACGCGTTTAAAAACTGGAAAATGATTCTGTTTATTTCTGGTTTGGCTATAGTGATGATTGCAAGTTCGCATAGTGCAGATAAAAAAGTACACGAAATTGCAAAACTAAATAATCATGTTAAAGAGCTTCGTTCTGCTATGATAGATGGCAGAGGAAGGCTTATGAAGCTAAAAAAAGAGTCGTTTTTGGAGGGGAAAATGGCAGGTAAAGGAATTGCTATTTCAGAAGTTCCACCGAAAAAAATAAAAGTTAAATCACAAAAAGAATAGTTCCACTTTGGCAGCAAGCGAAAAGAACATATTAAACCGATTGTATTTCATAGCAGGATGTATGTTCATCTTCGCTCTAGCGGTGGTGTTTAAACTTTTGACTATTCAGTTTGTGCAGGGTGATAAGTATAAGGCGTTAGCGCAAAGCCGAACGATAAAACCAGTGCCAATTCTTGCAAACAGAGGAAATGTATATTCTGTAAATGGTAATTTATTAGCGACATCTGTGCCTAAGTATGATATAAGAATCGATGCTATTACGCCATCCGCAAAAACGTTTGAAGAAAATTTAAAACCTTTAAGTGAAGCGCTTTCCAAATATTCAGGAAAGCCTGCTTCGTATTATCAAAAAGAACTGCGCAAAGCAAGAGCGAATAGAAATAGATATTATTTGTTAGCTAGAAATATTGGGTATGCTGATTATATCCAGTTTCGCAATTTTCCAATGTTAAAACTCGGTGCTTTTAAAGGAGGTCTTATTGTAGAGCAAACTACAAAACGCGAGCATCCAATGGGAGGAATTGCAGAACGTACTATTGGTTACGAGCGCACAGATGAAGATGGAAATGTTACTCGTCCGGGAATTGATGGTGCTTTCGGTGTTAAGTATTTACAAGGCACAGATGGTTTGCGTTTAAAGCAGAAAATAGGAAAAGGGCAATGGAAACCTATTGTAGATTATGATCAGGTGGAAGCTAAAGATGGTTATGATGTGTACACAACTATAGATGTAAATATTCAGGATATAGCACATCATGCGCTTTTAAAGCAATTAGAGTATTACGAAGCAGAACATGGTTGTGTGGTTGTAATGGAAGTGAAAACGGGAGAAATTAGAGCGATTTCCAATCTTGGAAGAACTAGTAAAGGTAATTATTACGAAAAACTAAACTATGCGGTTGGGGAATCGCATGAGCCTGGATCCACATTTAAAGTTATGGCGTTAATGGCTGCTTTAGAAGATAAAGTTATAGATACATCTACAGGTGTAGATACTGGAAATGGGAAAAAACGATTTTACGGAAGAACGATTAGC
>JAGPUY010000273.1 GCA_018067265.1 Oceanihabitans sp.
GATTGTAATGGCTTTTCTTTTAATGCTAGTTGTGGTGTAATGCTAAATTCCTTCATCTGTGTTTTAAAATTCAGATTTGGGTAAATGATATTGTTTTGTAATGCTAAAACCGAATATACGGCTTCAATGGCACCAGCAGCAGCCAAGGTATGTCCTGTATATGCTTTGGTAGAACTAAAATCTGGAACGTCTTCGCCAAAGATTCTTATAATTGCTCTTCCTTCCGATAAATCATTATTTCCAGTTGCAGTTCCGTGCGCATTTACATAATCGATATCTTCGGGATTGTAACCAGCAATATCTAATGCTTTTTGCATGGCAAGGGTTGCTCCGTCTCCGTTTTCGGAAGAAGCCGTTTGGTGATATGCATCATTCGCATTCCCATAACCTTTTACATAAGCAAGTACTTTTTTGTTTTCTGCTTGTACTACTTTATCGGATTCTAAAACTAAAAAAGCTGCAGCTTCCCCAAGGTTTAAACCTTTTCGGTTTTCATCAAAAGGTGTGCTATAGGTATCCGATAAAATCATCAAGGTTTTAAAACCGTTGATAGTAAATTTAGATAGGCAATCTGTTCCTCCAACAACCACACGATCTAGTTGCCCAGATTTTATTAAGCGAGCACCAAGCATTATAGAATTTGCTGCAGAAGAACATGCAGTACTAATAGTAGTAACTAAGCTTTTTTCTATACCCAATTGTTCTGCAATTTTTTGTGTAGAATCTCCAGCGTGATGTCCTTCAATATATTTTTGAGTGCTTTTATCTTCTAAATAATCATAATAATAACGCTCTGTCATGTCCATGCCACCAACACTAGTTGCCGAAATTAAACCTGTTTTGTATGCATTAATATCTGTAATTCCAGCATCTTGTATTGCTTGTTTTGCAGCTACTACACCAAGAAGTGCGGTTCTGGAATAATTATTATCAGCGGTTAAACCAAGTTGTTGCTCTAAAGCTTCATTGGTAAAATCAATCTCGCCAACCATAATCTCATTTACATGATTGGTTTTAATTTTAGAAACTCGAGAGATTCCTTTTTTACCTTGTATAAGCGACTGGTAATTTTCTGCAACATTGTTTCCAATGGCAGATATAATTCCCATTCCTGTTATAGCAACTCCTTTACTCATACTTAATCCGTAATTTTTACTTAGATCTGTTTTCTGTAATGTATGCAGCCATTGTATTAATAGACTCAAAAATAGAACGTCCTTCTTTTGGGTCTGTTAATTTAATACCATAACTTTTATCTAACATTACAATTAGCTCTAATGCATCAATAGAGTCTAAACCTAAACCATCACCAAAAAGCATATCGTCATCTGCGATGTCTGCAATAGTCATGTCTTCTAAGTTTAATTGCTCTATAATGTTTTCTTTTAATTCTTGTTTTAATGCGTCCATACTATGTATTATATAATTTTATTATGTCTTGTTTACTGTTTGTTATTGCGCCTTCTGTAGACACTAAATATAAAAATGCTTCGTAGTTGTCTTCCCCATCAAATTCTACCCAACCACAAAGTACTTGATCTGCTTTGTTGCTTGATAATAAACTATTTGAATACGTTAACAAATGCGTTACGTTAAAGTTTTCAAAGATAAAAAAACTATTTTCAGAATACAGCTTATATTTTATACTTATCTCACCAATACAAATATTTGGTAATGTATATACAAAAACCGCAGGACTAGGGAAGTAGCTTTCTTTGTTTTGAATAGATTCTTGGTGTTTTCGGTCTGTATCTAAACTAGATGCTTTGTTAGAAAACACGATGGCAATGTTATTTTCTTCTTCCGAAGATAGATTTTCATTTTTTAATAGCACATCGGCAGCTAAAAAAGCAAGTTTACTCAATTTATCCATTTTAAAAAACTTTAGATATTTTGTGTTCTGGTCTTTGTATGCTGCTTTTATAAAAGGAGAAAACGATTCCTCTTCATCTTTATATACCACAGAACCGTTTAAAGAAACTTGATTGTTCTTTATACTGCAATAGGATTTTATGTGGTACTTGGTATTCATCTATTATGCTTTGCTAAAAGTAAACATCGTGTGATATTCACCAATTTCTACATCTTCATTGAGTTGTAAGCCAGCTTCTTTTGCTATGTCTTTAAACTCTGTTGCTTTATACATTTTAGAGTTCCCATTTGCAATTACGGTAAAGTAAAGCGATGTCGCTTCTAAAATAAATTTAGCGTTATCAAATTTCTGTCTGTCGGTAAAGGTTTCTATGATGATTAATTCTGAATTTTCATTCATCGAATTCACACAGGTTTTAAGCACTTTTAGAATTTCCGCTTTAGAAAAGCAATCTAGAAATTGGCTCATCCAAATGGTTTCCGCATCACTTGGTATGGTTGGGTTATCGGAAAGCCAATCTATTTCATGACCTTTAACGCGGTCTTCAAAACCTGCTTTTTTAACATTCGCTTTCGCCTTGTTTAATTGTCCAGGAAGATCAATCATAGTAATGTTTACATCGCTATTGTAAGTACAGCATTTCACAGTGAATTTCCCTGTATTTGCGCCAATATCGAATATTTTTTTGCGATCTTTTTTGAATAATAACTCTAAAGCTTCTGCAAAAATATCGTCGGAATAATGATGGTCAAAATCAAACCAAGATTTTTGTTGTAATGGTGTTAATTTTTCCATCACAATGTCTTTTGTCGTCACCTTATAAGCCACCTGGTCGATATACGGCACGA
>JAGPUY010000274.1 GCA_018067265.1 Oceanihabitans sp.
GCTAATATATAAATTCTAAATGAGATATATCATTGCAAATAAAGCGTCATTAGTAATTGAAGCCCTTTCTTTTATAATAAAAAAGCCTCTTTTTAAGAGGCCTTTTTTATTGGATATGTCATTCTGCGCTAGGACGCAGAATCTATTATAATTGTAGATCGGGAATCCAGTTACCGAAGACAAATTTTTATTTAAAATAGCTAAAATCTTCGCCATCTTCAATTTTAAGAAGCGTTTCGTAAATCATTTTAATAACATTTTCTACATCGTCTCTATGCACCATTTCTACCGTAGTATGCATGTAACGTAAAGGTAATGAGATTAAAGCAGAAGCAACGCCACCATTACTATATGCAAAAGCATCTGTATCTGTTCCTGTAGCTCTAGATAATGCAGAACGTTGATACGGAATCTTATTCGCTTCGGCAGTTTCGGTAATTAAATCACGCAATTTTTGTTGTACAGCAGGAGCATAGGCAACTACAGGACCTAAGCCTAATTCTAAATGACCTTCTTTCTTTTTGTCAATCATTGGCGTAGTTGTGTCATGCGTTACATCGGTAACTATAGCCACATTAGGTTGGATGGTTTGCGAAATCATTTCTGCGCCACGTAAACCAATTTCTTCTTGTACCGAGTTGGTAACATATAAACCAAATGGTAATGTTTTTTTGTTCTCTTTTAATAAACGTGCAACTTCGGCAATCATAAATCCACCCATTCTATTATCTAAAGCACGACAAACAAATTTGTCTTTGTTAAGAATATGAAATGCATCTGGATAGGTAATCACGCAACCTACATGCACACCAAGTGCTTCTACCTCTTCTTTAGTAGCGCAACCAGTATCTATAAAAATATTGTCCGGTTTTGGAGCTTCTTCTTTTGCTTTACTTCTTGTATGAATTGCAGGCCATCCAAAAACACCTTTTACAATACCGTTTTTAGTATGAATATTTACAATCTTACTCGGTGCTATTTGATGATCACTTCCTCCATTTCTAATCACGTAAATCAAACCATTGTCAGAAATATAATTGACATACCATGAAATTTCGTCGGCATGCCCTTCAATAACCACTTTGTACTTTGCATCTGGGTTAATAACGCCAACAGCAGTTCCGTAGGTATCTGTAATAAACTCATCTACATATGGTTTTAAATAGTCCATCCATATTTTCTGTCCTTCCCATTCGTAACCAGTTGGTGCTGCATTGTTTAAATATTTCTCTAAAAAGTCTAAAGACTTTTTGTTAAGTATGCTCTTTTTTGCCATGTGTATAATTTTCCACTAAATTAATAATATTAATACTATTTTAAGGGTTAATAAAGCCTAAATTATTAATTTTACTGCGTTACTGTCTAATTGTTTATTTGGTGGTGACAAACCTGCATAGCAAACGGTGATTTTTAATAATAAAATGCATCTGTAGGTTTGAAATTGAATTTGGAACGATTTTGGTGCTTACTATTTACAATCAAAACAATTCCGTTTTCACGGAAGAAAAAAATGAAATACATAAGTTACTTTTTTATATTATTTCCAGTGTTGCTCTTTGCTCAAATAAAAGCGGTAGAACAAGATACCACCGACTATCAATATATTATAGTGGAAGGCGATTCTATTGCCACATCTGCTATCGGTTTAGAAGAAGTGATGCTATTAAATAAACTGAAATTTGATAGTAGAGCAGACAGAAAACGCTATCTTATTTTAAGACGAAAAACCATAAAAGTATATCCGTATGCCAAACTTGCAGCAGAACGTTTGCAAACCATGCAAGAGAGAATGGATGCTATAGAACGTAAAAGTCTAAAGAAAACTTACGCAAAACGAATACAAAAATATATTGAAGAAGAGTTTTCGGAAGAATTAAAACATCTTACTAGAACCGAAGGACAAATTTTGGTAAAGCTCATCCATCGACAAACGGGAAAAACAACTTTCGATCTAATTAAAGAATTGCGAAGCGGTTGGCGCGCCTTTTGGTTTAATAGCACAGCAAGCCTTTTTAATATTTCGTTAAAACGCGAATTTGATCCAGAAAATGAAAAAGAAGATTATCTTATTGAAGACGTTTTACAACGAAACTTTCAAAATGGTATTTTAGAAAAGCAGGAACCTGCAATCTCTTTCGATTTTTATGCGCTTTCCGATAAATGGTTATCCGCAAAAAACAAACCCTAAATGCGCATACAAACTCTTTTTGAAGAAAAACTAAATGCCTTTTCACATGTAATAGGAGCCTTTCTTGGTATTGCAGCACTTGTATTACTGATTATAAAAGAGACCCATAAAAGTGATTGGAGTCTTTTTAGTGTGATTGTTTATGGTATTTCTATCATCATTTTATTTACAGCATCTTCTTTGTATCATTATGTGCAAAACGAAAAAAAGAAGCATTACTTTAGAATTATAGATCATATAAGTATCTATCTTTTAATTGCTGGAACCTATACACCAATCCTACTTATATCGTTACAAAATAGCTTGGGTTGGCCTTTGTTTTATACCGTTTGGGGCATTGCCGCTTTTGGTGTGATATTAAAAATATTCTTTACCGGTCGTTTTGAAGCTTTCTCGGTAATCCTTTATTTAGCAATGGGCTGGTTGGTTGTTTTCGACTTTAGCCATTTAAGCGAAGTTATAGGAGCCAATGGTATTTTATTACTATTTGCAGGAGGCTTGGCGTATACTGGTGGTATTATCTTTTATGCCATTAATAAAATACCATATAACCACGTTATTTGGCATTTGTTTGTACTGGCTGGAGCAATTTTTCACTTCTTTATGGTGTATTTCTATGTGATTTAAGCAGTAGTTTAAATTCCGATTATTCTTTAATGTTCCTAGTTATATTTATTATTCTAATGCGGTGTGTTCGTTGTAAAATAACAGGATACAGATTTCCTAGTATATTTATTACCGTTATAATTCCTACTAAGAAAAAATAGCCATGCATCTGTAAAATTATAGATAGAATTAGGATAACAATTAATGCAGCAATATGACCAAATTCCGATTGTTTAGTTTGGAATACAAAGTTCTTCAATCCTTGTTTTGTACCGTTAAAATACTTTTTTCTGTTTTTTTCTTTTCCCCAAAAAGCAAAGAGAAGCAAGAATTTAAAATATTTAATGCCAAGTATTTTACTTATGTAGTTTAGCCTTTTCGGATTTTTAATGGTGTAATAACTAGAAGGCAATATTTTATGCGAAGGATAAGCAAATCCTATAAACGCAAAGATTCCAGTAATAAAAAGCGGGAATAAAAAGGGAATTATAAAGTGTTGTAAGGTGCTAAGATCTGATGGTTCCGATGCTAATAAAATCTTCATTATTGCTACCGTTTGATAGCATAAAAAAACAGAAAATAAAGGAAATAATATTTTTTTTAAAGGATTCAAATAGATGTCATTTGGTTGAAAAGAAAGGAAGACAAGTTATAAAAAAATATTTGAAAAAATGATTTTAAAAAACGGTCTAATAAATTCGAGTTTGTCATTTTGAGTGTGATTGTCATTTCGAGCCTTCCTTTTCGGCAGGCAGGCTTGTCGAGAAATCTGATTATTTACTGTTCGTAAGAAGAGATTCCTCCATTGCAGTCGGAATGACAGGAACAATACTTTTGTACTGTTTGATTACGTAATATAAAGGCATAAAAAAACAAGGTCTACAAAAGTAGCCTTGTTTTATATATCTAATAAAGAGGTAATGCGATTAAGCTACTACGTCTTGTTTCTTGATTTTTCTGTAAGGAAAGGAGTTGAAAATACTACGTTTTCCAAAACGAGATTGTTTATCACTTTGAGAAAACTTAATGTATAATGCTTTGTTTACGCCAAAGTACTCATAAGTATTTCCGTCTAAAAAAGAAACCTCTAATAATAAACCTTTATGTTGCCAATCTAAAATAGAAGTAGAAATAGTTGTAGTATATTCTTCTTTGTTTGCTTCTCGAGTTTCTGGTGCCATACTTACTAAAAAGTGGTAACCATCAATAACCTTTCTGCTCATAAGTTCTGCTTCTGCAGCCTTATCGTCACCAGCTTGAAATTTGTCTGGATGCCATTCTTTAACTAAACCTCTATACGTAGTTTTTAAACTTTTTAAAGTCATTTCTTTTTCTACGTTAAATAATTTTTTGTACTCGTTGATGCGTTTCATTATAAAAGATGTTTTCTAAATCGAGTGCAAAGGTACTACTTCTTTTTAGATGAGGAAGTTTTAGTTGCAGAAAGTTGGTTTTTTGGGGATTGTATAATATATGTAGCCTATTTTAAGCATCTTCAGATCCACGCTCTGTCTTAAAACTCCTTTTGGAAGCCACAATACTAATGATCAATAATTGTATGGCATGATACAGCATGATTGGTAAAAGTATAATACCGATGGAAGCCATATTACCAAAGATGATTTTAGAAAAAACGGTACCGTGAACCAATGATTTTTTCGTGCCACAAAACTGCGCAGTAATTTGATCTTCGGTGTTAAATTGCATTTGCTTCGCTAAGAAACCCGTTAAAAAAAACAAGATTCCAAATAAAATTAAAACGGAAGCAAAGAGCATCAGTAGGTCTATAATAGATACCGTACTAAATAGATTATCGGCAAACGAGCTGGCAAAACTTTTGTAAATGATGAGTAGAATAACCGATTTATCAAATCGGGTTAATAACTTCGCGTGTTTTAGCGCAAATTCCCCTAAAAAACGCTGCAAGAGAATACCAAAGACTACCGGTAAAATGATTTGCACGATTAGTTTCACATAGATATCGGTAATACTAAAATCGGTTCCGGTATGTTGTACAAATAAACCCATCCATAAAGGCGTAAGTACAACACCTATAATTCCGGAAATACTAGCATTAAAAATGGCCGCTGGAATATTTCCCTTCGCAATAGAAACCATAACAACAGAAGAGGAAACGGTGGAAGGAAGCGCAGCCAAGAAAAAAAAGGCCAACCAGATGGTTTCTTGTGTTTCGTTTTGAATTAATGGACGAAATAGTAATACCAATAACGGAAAAATCAAAAAGGTAGATGCCTGAATTAGAAGATGTAATTTCCAGTTTTTTATGCCTTCTTTGAGTTTTGTCGGACTTAATTTCAGTCCGTAAAAAAAGAAGATAAGCGAAATTCCTATGGCACTAATGGTATCTATCGGGATTTCACTTTCTGGAGTTCCCCATTGTGGAAAAATATACGCTAGACCAATAACCGCTATAATAGATAGAACAAATCCATCAATTTTTATTTTCATAATTTTTTCTTTGCGATACTAATGTAAAGATTTCTACAAAACGTATTTCTTAAAAATATCTTCTAATTCTTTTTCTGGATTGATGCTTATTCCAGGATGTGTTTTAGAACTTTGAATAATGGTACTTCTGCAAGCGCTTAGCCATCTAAATCTATCTGAAAGTTCTAGAGTTCCTATTTTTCCTCCAGCTGGTGCACCTTTACAAATGAGCTTCCAAGCATGAAGGTATTCATTAAGTGTATCTAATTCCATTTCGCAGGTAAAGGCTTTCAGTTTCTCTGGATCGATATGGTATTTCATATCCAGAAATTTCTTCCGTTTAGAAAAAAGAATTACACCAACATTAAAGAATTCTTCTCTTTCTACTTTAGGAACAATTCTAATAATTGCATATTCAAATGTACATCTATCTTGCATCTTCGGCTTCTTTAACTAAGATATCTATTTTTGAAAATCTTGTATTTATAAATTCCATATATGCTTCTCGCATTTCTTCAGGACGCATCGTATCTACTTCACTTAGTAACCAGTCTTCAGGAATATTGGAAATGATTTCTGCAATTTTATCTTTATCTAATACCTGTTGAATTTCTTTGGCAGCTTCTTTTAAATGGGTTGCTTTTTGTAAAAGCACATGGTCTTTAATAAGCGGAAAAGTTCTAGTAAGATGGTTTCGCCAACTTTTAAAATCGTGATGAAAGTAAAAACTTGCACCATTATCAATAACCCAAAGTGCATTATGCCAATGTAATAAATTAGTGTTTTTAGCAGTTCGGTCAATATTACTTATCATGCTATCTAAAAGTACTACTTTTGAAGCGGTATTAGCATCTACAGTACTTACTAAAGGATCATAGGTAATTGCGCCGGATAAAAAGTGCAAACCAAGATTTAAACCAACACTAAATTTAAGAAGATCTTGAATTTCTTCGTCTGGTTCTGTTTTGCTAAAGGAATCATCGAGATTCATAAATACCAATTCCGGAACATTTAAACCAATGGCGCGCGCCATTTCACCGCCAATAAATTCGGCTATCAAAGCTTTTTTTCCTTGTCCTGCTCCTCGAAATTTTAGCACATACAAAAAACCATCGTCTGCTTTTACAATTGCAGGAAGGGAGCCACCTTCTCTTAAAGGTTGTAGATATTGGGTAACATCTACGGTTCTAATATCCATTTTACTCATAAGTACTTTAATGTGTATTGCAAAATTACATGATTTAAATAAAGGGACCTTTTATTTGTGCTGTTGTTTTAAACGAAGGTGAGCAGAAAACCAATTAAAGCGCCACCTAAAACGATAAAGGCACTATTTACATTTTTAAAGCTAAAGACGATTATTAAACTAGCAATAGCAATGACTAAGCTTCGCCAATCGGTTAGCGTATCGCTTCCCATTTGAATACAAACGGCGATTATTAATGCAACAGCTGCTACATTTATAGCATCTAAAATAGCACTAATAATTTTAGAATTCCGCATTTTAGAAACTAAGGGATTTAAAATAAGTACAAAAAGAAAAGACGGAAGGAAAATCCCAATGGTTGCAGCAATGGCTCCAGTAAAACCATGCATTTGCCAACCTATAAAAGTTGCTGTCGATAAAACAGGTCCTGGTGTTATTTGTCCGATAGCAACCGCATCAATTAATGCTTGTCTTGTTAACCAGCCATTTGCGACTAGTTCTGTATCTAGAAAAGCAAATAATACATAACCACTTCCATAAAGTACAGCACCAACTTTTAGAAAAGTTAGGAATATTTTTAACGTGCCAATTTTGGAAGGATCTAGTAATTGAAAGAATAAAATAGGAGCAAAGCTCTTTAAATTGTTCTTGTTTTTTTTAATATAATAAAGAAGTAAACCGAGTAATCCGGTACCAAAAAGAGCTACAATTTCATTCACACCAAATAGGCAAGCTACTAATGCTAAAATACCGAGTACGGCTAATTCTGTAGTTTTTATGGCCTTTTTACCAAGTCGATAAGAAGCCATAACAATAATGGCAATAACTGCAGGTTTAATACCATAGATAAAAGGAGTTACTTCTGGTAGTTGTCCGTATTCTTGATACAACCAAGCAAGAATGGAAGTTATAACCACAGCAGGAAAAATAAAACAGAAACCTGCAACAATAAGTCCTTTCCAACCGGCACGTTCATGACCACAATGCATGGTCATTTCGGTAGAGTTGGGACCAGGAATGATATTCGTAGCACCAACTAAATCGAGAAAGTGTTCTTGGGTCATCCACTTTCTTTTTCGTACTACTTCATCTTCCATCATGGCGATATGCGCAGCTGGACCACCAAAAGCTATGCTTCCTAATTTGAAAAATACTTTGGCGATTTCTTGGAGTTCTTTTTTCTGAGACATTATAGTTTCAAAAATAGGATTTTTTTTAATGTAATTAAACTATAAAACAGAGTGTTTTACATTCCTTTTTTTTTATTGAAACTTCGTGTTTTAGAATAGGGTTTGGTCTGTGTTTATATTTTTTTTTTATTGTGTGTATTTTAAGTATTTGATTATTAGTGGTTAATGTTTTGAAGGAACAAGACTAAGTGATTCTACCTGATTAATTTAAGTGGTATTTAAACTCTAAAATAAACTAGGTTATCGTTGGATATTTGTAGTGTAATCAAAAACATAATATTCGATTTGCTAGCTATTATACTTGTTTTGATTTCATCTATGAGACTATAGAAGTCTTCATTATAATATTAATTAATAAAACCTTAAATTATGTCAATTAAAATTAGTTTACTTGGAAGTCCTGGATTTATTTATGCAGGAGTTGATAGAGCAACAAAAAATGAATCGCTTGCAAGAGCAACAGCAACAGAACAGAACCAACAATTTAAAAATGTTGAAATTCAGAATGGTTATGGTACTGCAACCAAAGTCTCTGTGAGTCCTGGTTATGGAGCGCATGTTACCGCTGATATAAAAATTGTAGTTAATTCTGTTTCTGAAGAAACCTTTAAACAGATCATTGCAGAAGTAAAAAAGAGTAACAGTTACCAAAATAATAGTAGTTTTAAAAAAGATGTAAATACTTCAAGTTATGCATCTGCAGCATCTTCTTCATCTGGTATTTTTGGATGGTTAGTGGGTAAAAGCTCCAGTAGCTATTCTAACAATAGTAGTAATCTTACCGAAAATATTAACAAATATGATTCTGGTAATGCTTCTGACGATATAACTGTTGCTAATTCTGTAGCAAATATTATGGTTAAAAGCGCTTCAAAAGTAAATGTAACAGCAAAAGTTACAGTGACTGGACAATTACTTGTACCTTCTCCAACTGTTATTGCTGTAGAATCTACTGTTTTTTCGTTTACAAATGAAGACGGAACAACATCATCTGTCACTATGCTGAACCAAATGCCATTAGTACCTGTGGATTCATCAAATGGTACAGTGAGTTCGAATACTCTTGAGCCAGGATCAACATTGAAAATAACACCAATTGGTGGATAGATTGTATTACACAACTAAATGAAGTGAAACAAAAAACTGTGATAATTTTTCACAGCTTTTTTTGTTTCTGTAGAAATAATATAGATATAATTAGGTGATTATTTAAATGAAAAAAACAGGCTTAATCCATAGCAGTAATAAAGTACTTCTTACGTAACCAAAAGGAAACTTTAACGAGTAAAATTAATGCTGGCACTTCTACTAACGGACCAATAACTCCTGCGAATGCTTGTCCGGAATTCAACCCAAAAACAGCAATAGCAACAGCAATGGCTAATTCGAAATTATTTCCTGCTGCTGTAAATGCAACTGCCGCAGTTTTGTCATAGCTTGCTCCAGTAGCTTTGGTAAAGAAAAACCCAATAATAAACATTACGGTAAAGTAAATTAGTAGTGGAATAGCAATGATGACCACATCCATTGGTATTTCTACAATCAATTCTCCTTTTAAGGAAAACATCACCACAATAGTAAATAATAAAGCGATTAAGGTGATTGGGGAAATGGTTGGGATAAACTTGGTAGTATACCAATCTTCGCCTTTTAATGGCACTAAAATAAGACGACTTAGAATTCCTAAAGCAAACGGAATTCCTAAATAAATGGCTACACTTTCCGCAATGGTTGCAATAGAAATATCTACAATAGCACCTTCAAATCCAAAATAGGGTGGAAGTACCGTTATAAAAAGCCATGCATAAAAACTATAGGCAAACACTTGAAAAACACTGTTTAATGCTACCAAACCTGCGCCGTATTCGCTGCTGCCTTCCGCAAGATCATTCCAAACTAAAACCATGGCAATGCAACGCGCAAGACCAATTAGTATAAGTCCTACCATATATTCCGGATAGTCTCTTAAAAAGGTAATGGCTAGAATAAACATTAAAACGGGGCCGATAATCCAGTTTAGAATAAGCGAAATAGAAAGGATTTTCGTGTTTTTAAACACTTTTGGCAATAGGGAATAATTCACCTTTGCTAAAGGTGGATACATCATTAAAATTAAACCAATAGCAATCGGAATATTGGTGGTGCCACTACTTAGTCCGTTTACAAAATCTGGAAAGCTTGGTGAAAAATAACCTATGGAAACACCAATAGCCATGGCTACAAAAATCCAAAGGGTTAAATTTCTATCTAGAAAACTTAGTTTTTTATTAGCCATTTTTAAGATTGAATTTGGGAGAATACATAAAATAGTTCGGTTGCAATTTGTAAACTTCTTTCGTTGTACTTTTCTGCTTGTTGTGGTGTATTATCAAAGGCTTTAGGGTCTTCAAAAGTAATGGGAATACGTTTTTCTGCACCACTTATAAACGGACAACCATTATCTGCACTAGAGCAAGTCATTATTGCTGCAAATTCCGATTTCGGATTAAAGTTAGCATCCAATTTTTTTGAAAAACAGATAGTAGGATGTTCGTTTTTCGCATATTTCATACTGTAAATAGGGTTACTCGTTTCTGCAATTTTTTCGATTTCAAAACCTGTATTTTTTAAGGTTTCTGCTACCATTGGAAATAGTGCAGTAGCTTCGGTTCCTCCAGAATAGCAAAAGACATTCTTTATGTTAAAATGATGCGCTAATGTTTGCGCCCAAACTTGGGATAAATGACTCCTTCTAGAATTGTGCGTGCAAATAAAGTTTAATCGAATTTCTTGATTTGCATGTGCTTTTTCTTGAATATACGTAGCCAATGGTTGCAGTATTTCTTTACGTGCAGCATCTATATTTTGCACATTTAGCGTTGCAATGGTTTCTTTTATAGATTTAAATAAGGACATATTCTATTGGTTTTAGATATTGATTAACAACAACCACTTCCAGGTTCGCAAGCGTTTCCTGTTTGCATATCTGAGAATTGTAATTTTGGTTTTTCTGCAGGAATTCCACAATTATCTTTAGCCAAACAATCCGTTTGTTTTGTAGTTAATAGGAAGTTTTTTCCGTCAAAATCCAATCCGAATTTACCAATAGTTTCTGCTTGGTATTCTACTTCAATTTCTAAATCTTCGATGCCTAGCGTTTTTTCGGAAAGCTCGATAATATGTAATAGTTTTTCTGGATGTAACCTATGGTCGTAATCGTTAGCATTCCAAAGTTGAAAGTTTACTACTTCTTCTTTTCTAACGGTTCCTCCACAATCGATAAAGTGTTTCGATATTTTACCAACTTCGGTAACATGAAAGTGGTTTGGTACTAATTCGCCATTTGGTAATTGAAAAGCAATAGTTTCTAATTGCTCTAATTTGTTTTTAATTTCTGAAAGTTTCATATGTTTTTTTTTTTATTGTCTTATGCGGCATCCATTTAATCCTTTCGCTTGGGTATCAAGTATTCGTTATGGATGTTCCTTAGTTGTATTTGTTTATTGCGATTATACGATTAAAGATTTAAATTTTTTTAGCAGCATGTTGGATTATTCATATCTTGGTCTAAAAAGGCATGCATTACTTGTTTCATTTTACTCCAATTCTCTGTATTTATGCAGTAACAAACACTAGTTCCTTCCACATTTCCTTTTATTAAACCTAAATGTTTTAGTTCTTTTAAATGTTGTGAAATAGTAGGTTGTGCCAATCCGATTTCGTTTACCAAATCGCCACAAACACAAGTGTTTATTTTAAATAAGTGTTGTAAAATAGCGACTCTCGCAGGATGGCCAAAAGCTTTTGCAAATAATGCAATTTCGTTTTGTTGGTCGGTAAACATTTCCGTTTTTGCTAATCCCATTTATTGTATTAATTTGTTTATTGCAATATTACGATTAATATTCTGATTCTTAATTATATTTTTTGAAAAAAATAGAATATATTTAAAAAATGGGAAATCGCTATTCTTCTTTTTGTGGAATATCCCAAGCTATTCCTCTTTCTTTAGCGAAATCTTCTATAGGCTCCAGGCCAATTTCTTTTCTTCTTTTATTTATGAATTCCGGTTTGCCGATTTCGAAGAATACACTATTTCCGTCTTTGTCATTTGTGGTTTGCGATCCATAAACTTGTGGTTTATTGTCATTAATGAACATTCTATCTATTAGTCTGGCGTATTGCATAGCCTGCGATTCGTTTTGTAAAACCGACACTTTCATTAAAGGCGCATATTTTTCTTTTATATCCAAACTGCTATGCTGTATAACACTCCAAATGGCTCCATTTGCTAATCTGCCAACCTGGCTAGTACCAAGCCAACCATATTTATCGATAATTAGCAGGAGTTCTTGTTCAATACGTTTGTCTTGTGCTTCTGCAACGTTCCAGAAATAATCCATTTCGGCAGAATCTACACCAAATTTTTTCTCTGCATCTTGATATAACCTTCTAAAAAGTTGGTCTTGCATAAAGAGCGTTTCTAGTTTGGTTTGTATGGCATCCATTTCTTTTTTATTGCTGCTTTCGTTTTGTGAGAAAGTAGAAGTAGTAGAAAGGGTAATTATGAATAAGAAGATTATTTTTTTCATGACGGATTTTAATTGAATGACGGTACTTTAGTAGCTTACTAAGTTATATAAAATATTTTTAATAAAAAGAAGTAGGTATTTATAACTAATTATTATTCAGGTATTTATACGCTTTTTTTATTCTATTTAAAATCAGACATTTATAGCATTGAAAAAAGGAACAAATCCGTTTAACAAAATAGATGCCTTATGAAACCTGTATTGTTTTTTATCGTTTTTACTACAGTATTTACTTGTAAGTATGATATCCGAAAAAATTTGGAAACCGAAATGGTGCCAGATTACATACCTGTTTCTAAAATTGTAGACTCTGATTGGGCAGCAGCATCCAATTGGGTTACAACCGTAAATGGTGTTGTTACGCTGTTTAAAATTAAACATTTATAATTTACAAAAACCAAAACCAAATAATAAAATAGAAGCTTATGAAACCTATAAAAACCGCAGTATTTTTTATCGCTTTAATAATACTATATGCTTGTAAAGAAGAAGCAAAGCAAGATGTGAAAACCAATGTTTTATCGGAGTATGTGCAGATTGCTGAGATTGAAAACTCAGATTGTACAGCATCTTCCAGTTGGTTTACCAAAGTAGATGGTGTACGTAAAACACCAGCGCCCAACGAAGGGCCTACCAGTGTTTTTGCAAACAATACTACGGTTAGCAATTGTGATTTTCACCAATGGTCATGGCAGAAATTTTTATGGTTAACCAATGAAAATAGTGGCCGACCAATGTTTTTAGATAGCTTAAATCAAGTTACTTCTATTGGAGAGAAATACGCAAAAAGTAAAACGGTTATTTTAACAGATACGTCGCAGGCTAGTAATCAACTAGATATTTTAAAAACGCCAGTTTTCTCTTCAGGTACACCAGCTTCCGCTACTGTTTACTATGCTATTTATATGGATGATATTAGTTATAATACCATGTTAAAATATGGGCCAATGGTAAAATCCAATCCGGAAAGCTTAAAAAATATAGCATTTCCTGTTGGTGCCTTAGAACTTAAAACATCTTGGGTGGATGTGAATGCTTTAAGTGATGCTTCTACCTATTTTGTAACCGATGCTTTAATAAACAATGTGCCAACTAAAGTGGCACTTTTAGGAATGCATGTGGTTGGGGTTGTAGAAAACCATCCGGAGTTTGTTTGGGCTACTTTTGAGCATGATGCACTTGCTCCTTATTATGATTGGAGTAAAGCTACTTCTACTACAGATGCACCAGTTACAAGTACGGTCGATTATCCGTTGTTTAATAAGAATAATACGGCCAGTGTTAAAAATATTGTATCCAAAAACGGGATATATACCGATGTCTTTTCGGTATATAAATACGGAACTCCCGTTGTGATAAATAGTATTGCTGGTAAAGACGAGCAAGCATATATGGAAACCAGTCAGAATGGTGCAGAAAATTTTAATAATATACAAAGCATAAATACCAGTGTTAAAAAACAATTATCCGGAATTTGGAATAATTATTTTTACAATGGTTCTTTATGGCTTAACACGGAAAAATACAAAGGTATGGAGGCACAAACCAATTTAATAGATTCGCTATCGGTAGCTTTTGCACTTCAGAATTCTAAAAAAGGCGATTTTGCACGAGGTTCTGTGGCAGCATATAATATAACGATGGAAACCTATGTACAGGTTGGTTTTACTTCTGATGGAATACATACTACCGTAAACAGTGATCTTGTAAATTGCTTTTTATGTCATAGTGCTTCGCATAAACAAAGTGTAACTCCGCTTAATATTAGCCATATTTTTACCGGATATGTTGGTAATCTTAAAGGACTTACTAAAACGCAGGTTAAACAACAGCATGTGGACTTTATTCAGGAGAAGTTAGTGTTGCTTAGAAAGAAAAATAAAGAATAGGGTTTCTAAAAAGCATATTAAAGTAATAAAGGATTCTTATTTGCGATCATTTATCTGAGGTTCTGTTAGATTTTCTATTAGAAAATTGGCAACCTCTGGAAGCCGATTTACAAGACTATTAATCACTTTGGAATCGGATAAATCGGTACGAAGTCCAGGAAGCATACTTAAAGTTGGATCATCAAAATCTGCGCAACCCATTGCCCAATTTTGAAACAAACGTTTCTCTATTGGGCTTTCATATAGGATTTTAATATTCGAATGTCTGGAGTCTTTTTTAAGGCGAGAAATAAGATTGTCTATAGCTTCTGGTTCTCCCTCAATAACCTGAAGAAAAAATCCTTTTTTGTGCATAAGAACACCACTAATGCTGTCTACCATATTGTAGCCACGAGATTCATGGAGCAAGTCTAATAAGTCACGTTTATTAAACAGAATCGTTGCTTGACTAGTGTAGACTAGACGATGTAATTTCATAATAATACTGTTAGGGTGTTAATATGTTTATTTTGAACGCTACTAGGATCGGGTAGGGTAACAAATTTAAAGTAAACTTTTTACAAGTACAAGTATTTTAAATCTTTATAACGTCTTGATAACCATAAAATAAGTCTGCGAATAATAGCATATTTATATGGAATACAGCAAGTTGTTATTCATGATGTTATTATAATTTTATCTTTGTTTTCGTCTGCTTAAACGCCATGTTTCCAGTTTGGTAATATGCAATTGGTTTTCATCGATTTTGAATATGGTTTGTTACCTATTTATATTCCTAGTATTGCAAATAAACGGAAAGTGTAAATCTGTCAGGATTTTTATAAGTAGGCTAGAACTAGTAATAAAATATATCTGTTGTTAACCGTTTTTTAATCTCTATTCATTTGCTGAAATCCACTTATTTCTGCAATAGCTTGAATAACATTGTCTTGATCCGTCTTTTTATTCCAACCTTTTTGTGCTAATGCTGCTCTAACTTCACTTTCTGACTTTTCCATGGTGAAAAGATAAATGGTGTATTCAAGAACTTTTTCTGGAACCTTTTCAATACTGTAGTTCGATGTAATGCCTGCAATTTTAATAATGGCTATAAAGTAAGGAAAAACCATTTGAAAAATCCAAGTCAAAGTAAGTCCAATCCAACCAGTATTTAAACCCTTAATGGTCAGTCCGCTTTCAAAACGCAATTGCATGAATTCGAAAAAACCGAGCTCCGGAATATTGTTTTTTGTGATTATTAATTGATGTTGTGTGCATAGATTGGTTAAGAACATAAGTAGTATCATTCCAACAAGAATACATTGAATTGGTCTAAAATCTAAATAGTTAGTTTCTTTTAAAACTTGCGCAAATAAATAGCCGATTCCAATGCCGATTCCGAGTTCATAAACTCCAATAAAATAGGTGAATTTAACGGTTAAAAAGGCGATTAATATTCCGAATAAAATGGCGATAATGGCGCCCCAATTATCGAGAAAACTAAATTCGGTTCCCCAAATTCTTTTGGCTTTGGTAATTCGGAAGGGATTTTATAATCTGTCCAATTATTTTCCTTTTCAAATTCCAACTCTAATTCGGTTAGTTTTCCACTGTTTTTATATTCTGTGGCTAATTTTTGAAAAAGAGCAATAAACAATCCTGTCCTTTTGGCGTTTTTACCGAAATCAAAAAAGTTTCCTTCTAATGATTTGCTATTAACTTCTATACGATTGGAAGCACCTTTTTTAATTGTTAATTTTCCAACCAATTTGCTGAAATCTCCTTGGCATTTTGCTTCTACAGATTTCGTATCTTGGCCATTCTAATTTTTCAAAAACCTCTTTTATTAATGGTATTATTTGATTGTCTTTTAATTCTGTTTTAAAAGATTCGGTAAATTCT
>JAGPUY010000276.1 GCA_018067265.1 Oceanihabitans sp.
AATTGGTTGCTTTTTAAGTGTTTCTTTTTGGTTTTACATATCTAGATAATCTGGAATACCATCCATATCTGTATCGTCATTCGTTGGATCTCCATCTCCATTTGCATCTTCATCTATCGTTAAAAAACCATCTCCATCATCATCATTATCTAAATAGTTTGGAATAGTATCTATGTCTGTATCATCATTGGTAAAATCACCATCAGCATTTAAATCTTCTACTGAAGTTGGAACAGAATCTCCGTCATCATCATTATCTAAATAATTTGGAATAGCATCCATGTCTGTATCATCGTTGGTAAAATCACCATTAGCATCTAAATCTTCATCTGTGTTTAGTATACCATCTTCATCTACATCATCACAATTTAATCCATCAATAATATCTTGTATAAAATTAGTGTCATCACCACAACTTGTTATTCTTTGTTGTAAAGCAACTCTATAATTATTGCAGACACTAATATAATCTGTACTATTTGTAGGAGTAGCATCATAAGTAGTTTTAGCAGCATCTGCAGCTGCTACTGCATCATCACAAGAAACAACTGTAGTACCTCCACCTCCAGAAACTGGAATTTCATAAAAAATACCTTGACTATAATTCACTTTGTTTAAACCAGAAGCTGAAAAGGCATTAAACCAAAATGTCCCAGACACTTTATTTCCAGAATCACTATATCCAGTTATTACAATTTCACCATCCGCAGGATAAACTTGTACACTTTCATCTGGCTCATTATTCGTAGAATGTATTACATCTTGAATACTTGTAAAAACAGCTTCACTTGCACTTCCTTCACCAAGAATATAGGTGCCAACTGCTGCTCCCGTTTTTAATGAAACGGTTTCACTTCCTCTTCCTCCGCTAATTATTAGTTGTCCGCTACCATTAATTTCAGCACTATAGTAATCTGACCTCCATAACGCACCATCTTTATCACCTTGTAAAGCTGGTGTATTAAACTCAAGTTCTTCACCACAACTCACCATAAATAAAGCGGAAACAACAAATAGGAATATCTTTTTCATAAATTTTATATAATTTGAGAGCATAAAAATAGCATAAAAAAATGACTAATATAAAAAGTTGAATATAAATTATTTATAGTATCTTTGCACACTTATTAATAACCAGAGGTCGAGAACCTCAATGAATTAATTATTATGCCTGTAAAAATTAGATTACAAAGACACGGTAAAAAAGGAAAACCTTATTACTGGATCGTAGCAGCAGATGCTCGCGCGAAAAGAGATGGTAAATACCTAGAAAAATTAGGTGCTTACAATCCAAACACTAACCCAGCAACTATTGATTTAAATGTTGACGGTGCTGTAACATGGTTAGAAAATGGTGCTCAACCTACTGACACAGCTAAAGCTATTTTATCTTACAAAGGTGTTTTGTTAAAAAAACATTTAAAAGGTGGAGTAACTAAGGGTGCTTTAACAGAAGAGCAAGCAGAAGCGAAGTTTACTGCTTGGTTAGAAGAAAAAGAAGGTAAAGTTGGTGCAAAAACAGATGGTTTAGCGAAAGCAGAAGCAGATGCAAAAGCAAAAGCTTTTGAAGCTGAAAAAGCGGCTAACGAAGCTAGAATTGCAGCAGCAACTCCAGTTGTAGAAGATGCTCCTGCAGAAGAAGCTTCTAACGAAGAAGAATAAAAAAATTATTTTTTATACTTTTAAACTCCAATGCAATTTGTATTGGAGTTTTTTATTTATTACCGCTAAAGAAAAAGTGGTTTTAATTAAAAATGGCATAAATTTGAAAGCGATTCCCTTTTTCTAGGGAACATAAAATTATATTTTCAATGAAAAAAGAAGATTGTTTTTTTTTAGGTAAAATTGTAAAGAAGTACAGTTTTAAAGGGGAAGTTTTAGTAAAACTAGATACAGACGAACCAGAAATTTATGATGGACTAGAATCTGTTTTTATCGATTTAAGAGGAAATCTTATTCCTTTTTTTATTGAGCATGCACAATTACATAAATCGGAGTTATTGCGTATCCGATTTGAAGACGTAACTACCGAAGAAGATGCAGACGCCATATTAAAGAGCAACCTCTATTTGCCTTTGGAATTTCTACCAAAACTAGAAGGTGATAAATTTTACTTTCATGAAATTATAGGTTTTACCATTAAAGACGTAAACTTTGGTGATGTTGGAATTATTACAGGAATTAATGACACCACAGCACAAGCGCTTTTTGAAATAGACAGAGATGGGATTGAAATTTTAATTCCGATGAACGACCATTTCATCCAAAAAGTAGACAAAGAAAACAAAGTGATTCTTGTGGAAACTCCAGAAGGGTTGATCGATTTATATTTAGAAGAATAGTTTCTTTGAACTACTGCATTTATTTTCAGCATCTCATCATTCAAAAATAGATTCTGAAACAAGTTCCGAATGACAAAACCATGAGTAAACCATTCCAATTCAAAGAGTTTCAAGTAAACCAAGATCGTTGTGCCATGAAAATTGGTACAGATGGGGTATTACTTGGCGCTTGGACTTCTGTAAAACAAAATCCTTTTGCTATTCTGGATATTGGAGCCGGAACTGGTGTCTTATCTCTTATTTTGGCCCAACGTAGTCAAGCAGAAGTTATAGATGCCATGGAGATTGATGAGCATGCGTATGAGCAATGTGTAGATAATTTTGAAAATGCGCCTTGGGCAGATAGACTTTTTTGTTATCACGCAGCTTTAGAAGAATTTACGGAAGAGATCGAAGACAAATACGATTTGATTATATCGAATCCGCCTTTTTATTCGGAAGACTTTAAAACCGAAAACGCGCAACGTGATTTAGCAAGATTTCAAGATGCGATGCCTTTTTCGCATTTAGTAGAAAGCGTTGCTTCCTTATTAATAGAAGACGGTATTTTCTCGGTTATTATTCCGTTTAAGGAAGAGGCTGTTTTTATAGAATTAGCATCCAAAGTACAATTATTTCCGAATAGAATTCTGCATGTCAAAGGTTCACCTACTTCCGAAATAAAACGAAGTCTTTTAGAATTTTCTTTCCGCGAAAGCGAAATAAAGAAAGAAGAACTCATTATAGAAACTACAAGACACCAATACACAGAAGACTACATACATTTGACGAAAGATTTTTATCTTAAAATGTGATATTTATATTTGGCAATGAAAACGATTTCGTTACTTTTGTTAAACGTATAAAATAACACCTTCTATTTTGATTAATTCTCAAAAATTAGAAGCTTAAAATATCATAAAAAGAATGAAAGCCGATTTATTCGAAGCACCAGATTATTATAACCTTGACGAATTACTTACCGAAGAACACAAATTAGTACGTGATGCTGCAAGAGAATGGGTAAAACGTGATGTTTCCCCAATTATTGAAGATTATGCACAAAGAGCAGAATTTCCAACACAAATTGTTAAAGGACTAGCCGAAATTGGCGCTTTTGGACCATACATACCTGAAGAATATGGAGGTGCTGGATTAGACCAAATTTCTTATGGTTTAATCATGCAAGAAATAGAACGTGGTGATTCTGGAGTTCGCAGTACAGCTTCTGTACAATCGTCTTTAGTAATGTACCCTATCTGGAAATACGGAAACGAAGAACAACGCAATAAATACTTACCAAAATTAGCGTCGGGAGAATGGATAGGTTCTTTTGGATTAACAGAACCGGATCATGGAAGTAATCCGGGAGCCATGGTTACTAATTTTAAAGATATGGGAGATCATTATCTTTTAAATGGTGCAAAAATGTGGATATCTAATGCCCCTTTTTGTAATATCGCTGTCGTTTGGGCTAAAAATGAAGAAGGTCGTATTCATGGTCTCGTTGTAGAACGTGGCATGGAAGGCTTCACTACGCCCGAAACACATAATAAATGGTCCCTTAGAGCATCTGCTACAGGAGAATTAATTTTCGATAACGTAAAAGTACCAAAAGAAAACCTATTACCAAACAAATCTGGTCTTGGCGCTCCATTAGGATGCTTAGATTCGGCGCGTTTTGGTATTGCTTGGGGAGCAATTGGTGCTGCCATGGATTGTTACGATACTGCTTTACGTTACAGTAAAGAGCGTATTCAGTTTGGTAAGCCAATTGGACAATTTCAATTACAACAAAAGAAGTTAGCTGAAATGGTTACGGAAATCACAAAAGCACAATTATTAGCTTGGCGACTTGGTGTAATGCGTGAAAATGGAACGGCTACCTCCGCACAAATTTCTATGGCTAAACGAAATAATGTAGATATGGCTTTAACTATTGCTCGTGACGCTAGACAGATGTTAGGTGGTATGGGAATTAGTGGCGAATACTCTATCATGAGACACATGATGAACTTAGAAAGCGTGGTTACTTATGAAGGTACGCACGATATTCACTTACTAATTACTGGAATGGATGTTACTGGCCTAAATGCCTTCAAATAGAGCCTAAGGCTCTTTTAATTATCGCACTCTTGGGAAATCGTTACTAGGAACAATTAAATAACGTTGGATTATCGTATTAAGAAGTAATCTATCTAGAATTAAAATGTATAAAAATGCTTCTCCAAATGGAGAGGCATTTTTTATTCGAAATTTGTTTACATTTACTGTATGCAGTTATTTGCACGTTTTCCACTGACTAAAAACTGCTATTTCTCACTTTAATCCAAAATGCATAAATCACTTCTATGTTTTCAGCAAAAAAACGATTAGATAAGGCGTACAAAGAAGCAAAAATTTTAGATTTTGATAACGATTCAAAATTTATTCTTTTTAGCGATTGCCATCGTGGAGATAATAGTTTTGCAGATGATTTTGCAAACAATAGAAATATTTATTTTCATGCTTTAAAGAATTATTATGCCGAAGGATTTAGTTATGCTGAAATTGGTGATGGTGATGAACTTTGGGAAAACTTATCTTTTACACCAATATTAGAAGCACATAAAAACGTGTATCTGCTAATGAAATTATTTCATGAGCAAGAGCGTTTGCATATGATTTGGGGAAACCATGATATGGTATATCGCGACCCGAAGTATGTGGAAAAAAATCTATCTACTTATTTTGATGAAAAAATTGGTAAGGATGTCAAACTGTTTTGCGGCATTAAATACCATGAAGGTATTATATTAAAACATACCGAAACGAATCAAGAAGTCTTTTTAACCCATGGTCATCAAGCAGATTGGTGGAATTACACCTTTTGGAAATGGAGTAGATTTTTAGTCCGAGCACTTTGGAAACCTTTAAACGTTATGGGAATTGCAGACCCCACAAGTCCTGCAAAAAACTACAAAGAGCTTATTAAAGTAGAGCGCAGAACTAAAAAGTGGATTACAGAAAACAATAATCTAATTACTGTGGTTGGTCATACACACAGACCACGTTTTCCGGAGCCTGGAGATATTGCTTTTTTTAATGATGGTAGTTGTGTACACCCAAGAAGTATTACAGGAATTGAAATTGAAAACGGCGCAATTTCACTGATTAAA
>JAGPUY010000280.1 GCA_018067265.1 Oceanihabitans sp.
ATTCCTGTAACGCGTTCTTGCACAAAGGAATTTAGATTGGAAATTTCGGTACGTACTTCTTCCAAAGCGCGTTTCATATACTTTTGAAAAACTCTAGTCGCATATAATACTAACGGAAGCATTGCAAAAACGATAAGACTAAGTTTCCAATTCATAAAAACCATCACAGCCGAAACCACTACCATGGTTAATAGATCTCTAAAAATCATAAACAATCCTTCACCAAAAATATCAGCAATACGCTCCATATCGGTTACCGCTCTTGTTATTAAAACACCAACCGAAGAATTATCATAATACTTCATTTTAAATTGAAGTAAGTGATTAAACAGTTTTACACGAATATCTTTAACCACATTTTGCCCAAGCCATCCAGCATAATAAATAAAAAATAATTGAAAAACGGTTTGTGCGATTAACAAACCAATCATAATTAATATTAAAAACAGAAAACCTTCTGCATTTTGTTTAATGATATTATTATCAATTACATACTGTGTTAAATAAGGAATTGCAGCACTAAAAGCGGCCAATAAAACGACAGCTAAAAACACACCAATAAAGACCGTTCTGTACGGTTTTATGTAATAGGTAAGACGTTTTAAAAGTCCGACATCTAATATTTTATCTTGTTTTTTATTCATCATATTTTATAGACTCTGGATATGCTACTTCCATTAAATAAAGTGCATGTGCTGGAACAGAATAGCCAGCTTTACTTCTGTTTTTAGATTTAATGATGTCATGCATGGCTTCTACTTCTATTTTTCCTAAACCAATACGAACTAAAGTACCAACGATAGCGCGTACCATATTACGTAAAAAACGATCTGCTTTTATGGTAAACTGTAGTTCTTGATTCACTAATTTCCAATCGGCATGTATAATATCACAATTATACGTCTTTACATCTGTATTCGTTTTAGAAAAGCATTGAAAATCGGTATACTGCAATAAAATTTGCGATGCTTCCTGCATTTTACCAACATCTAATTTAGGTCTTACATAATAGGATGTATCGAAATTAAAGACATCTTTTTTAAGTGAAATTCGGTACAAATACTCTCGGCTTTCTGCATGAAATCTAGCATGCGCATCTTCTATTACTTTAAAAACATTTTGAATGGCAATATCTTTAGGCAACAAAGCATTTAGTTTATACACCAGTTCTGTTTCTAAAAAAACAACTTCTGTGTTAAAATGCGCAAACATTTGCGTAGCATGTACTCCCGCATCTGTACGACCAGCACCAACAATTGGTGTTTTTTCTTTCAATAAAACAGACAACGCTTTTTCTATAACTTCTTGTACCGTAATAGCGTTTGGTTGATTTTGCCAACCGTGATATGCTGCACCATTATAAGAAAGTTGTAAAAAGTATTTCAAGTTAAAGTAGTATTTTTGTAAAAGGCAAAGATAGAATTTTAATCTATCTTTAAATTTCAAATAAAAGTTAATTAATCTTAAGATTTTCACTTTAGAAATCTTAATTTCTAAAAAATAGATTTCCACTTTCGTGGAAAGTACGCATGACCAAAATACTCCTACTTTCAGACACACATAGTTATATAGATGACGCCATATTAAAACATGTAAAACAAGCGGATGAAGTTTGGCATGCCGGAGATATTGGCGATCTAAAAGTAACGGATGCAATTCAAAAATTAAAACCGCTACGCGCTGTGTATGGAAACATAGATAACGACAAAGCTAGAATGGAATTTCCAGAAAACAATAGATTTATGTGTGAAGGTGTAGATGTTTGGATTACGCACATTGGTGGTTACCCAAATAGATATGATATTAGAATAAGAGACGAGATAAAGAAAAATCCGCCAAAGCTTTTTATTTCTGGTCACTCGCATATTTTAAAAGTAATGCAAGACAAAAAATTAAACCTGCTGCATATGAATCCTGGAGCAGTTGGTAAACACGGATTTCAACAAGTAAGAACCATGCTTCGTTTTGTTATTGATGGAGATACGATTAAAGATTTAGAAGTTATCGAATCTAAGAAATAGAAAAAATTATAAATTCATCTAACCAAAAGCTTCCTCAAGATATCCATTAAATGAAACATTTTTTTTAAAAATAGGCAATAAAAAAAGCCCAAGATCTTCACCTTGGGCTCACGCACTAATACTACTAAGATGATAGGTTTATCGTAATCTATCTACAGATTTTACAAGATCTTCATCCTTCTTAATGGCCTTATTAGCTAAAACTAATAACACGATAGAAATAATAGGAAGAAAAATCCCAATACCTTTCTCAGAAACGTTAGTCTCTCCAGATACGTTTAGCGATTGATACACAAATAATCCTAGTAAAAAAAGATTTAATATGATGTTAAGTCGTCCCAACATAAATTGAGACTTCCTATTTTTAAACATAAATATAGAAATTAAAGATAAGGCTGCCGAGCCTAAAAACAATCCAAAATACAACATATTATCTTTTGCATATACTAAAGTATCATTTACAGTAGTCCATAAATTAAATACAAAAGTTAAACCTGCAGAAACTCCTGCGGCAAATAAAAGATAAATACTTTGTATACGTTGAATCATAAAATTCTTTAAATCTTGAGGACAAAAATAACAGTTTCTTTTATAAAAAGGACAGAAAAACTTAAAATAAAGTTGTATAATTGCAATAACAATATGTAACCTACACGGTTATACCTTGTTAATTCTTCAGAATAAGATCTATTTTCTTCAAAATAATTCAAATTCTTTATCTAACACAAAATATTCAATTCAACATAATGTTTGAAATCACACAATTAAAAGAAATGAAGCTACCTGAATTACAGGAAATAGCTAAAACTTTAAACGTATCTAAGTACCGTACTTTAAAAAAACTAGACTTAGTATACCAAATACTAGATCATCAAGCAGCAAATCCAAAAGCTGTAGCTGCAGTTGCCTCCGTGGCGAAACCTGTTGAAAAAACAGAAGCGAAAAAACCTAGACAAAGAGTTCAAAAGCCTGCTACACCAAAACCAGCAGCACAAAAAGAGACTCCAACAGCTCCCGAGAAAAAGGAAGAAGTTGCTCCTACAGAAACCAAACCTACAGAAACCAAAGTAGAAGACAAACCAAAACACCAACCAAAACCGCAAGCGAAGCCAAAACCGCAACCAAAACCAAGAGCTAAGCCGCAAGCGAAAAGAGAACCTCAAAAAGAAAAGTCGGAATCTAACAACGAGAAAAGCGAAAGAACCGACAAACCTAGAGAAAACAAAAAACCGCAACATAAAAACCAGAACCAGAATAAGAATTCTGGAAATAACGGAAACAAAGACACCAGAAATCGTTACAGAGAACCAGATTTTGAGTTCGATGCAATAATAGAAAGTGAAGGTGTTTTAGATGTGATGCAAGATGGTTACGGATTTTTACGTTCTTCGGATTACAACTACTTATCTTCTCCTGATGATATTTATGTATCCCAATCACAAATCAGACTTTTTGGTTTAAAAACTGGAGATACCGTTTTAGGAATGGTACGCCCACCTAAAGAAGGAGAAAAATACTTTCCTTTAATTAAAATTTCTCAAATCAACGGGCTTGACCCTAAAGTGGTAAGAGACCGTGTCGCATTTGAACACTTGACACCTCTTTTCCCAGATGAGAAGTTTAACCTTGCCGACAGACGCGCTAGTATTTCTACTCGTGTGATGGATCTTTTTGCTCCTATAGGTAAAGGGCAACGAGGGATGATTGTCGCACAACCTAAAACAGGTAAAACGATGTTGCTCAAGGATATTGCAAATGCTATCGCTGCAAATAACCCTGAGGTGTACCAATTGATCCTTTTGATCGATGAGCGTCCTGAAGAAGTTACTGACATGCAACGTAATGTTGATGGAGAAGTAATTGCTTCTACATTTGATAAAGAAGCACACGACCATGTAAAAGTGGCTAACATTGTTCTTGAAAAAGCAAAACGTATGGTAGAGTGTGGTCACGATGTAGTGATCTTGCTAGATTCTATCACAAGACTTGCGCGTGCCTATAACACGGTACAACCTGCAAGTGGTAAAGTTCTTTCTGGTGGTGTAGATGCAAATGCATTACACAAACCTAAGCGTTTCTTCGGAGCGGCTCGTAACATTGAAGGTGGTGGATCACTATCTATCATTGCAACAGCACTTACTGAAACAGGGTCTAAAATGGACGAAGTTATCTTTGAAGAATTTAAAGGAACCGGTAACATGGAATTACAACTCGACAGGAAACTTTCGAACAAACGTATTTTCCCTGCTGTGGATATTCAGACTTCAAGTACTCGTCGCGAAGACTTACTATTCTCGAAAGAAGTTTTAGACAAGCTTTGGATTTTACGCAATTACCTGGGCGGTATGAATTCGCTGGAAGCAATGGAATTTATTAAAACACGACTCATGCGTGCAAAAAACACTGAAGAGTTTCTTGCATCGATGAATGACGGATAAAAATATCTGAAAATAATATATGAAAGACAAGTTCGGTTTCGGGCTTGTCTTTTTTTATGCCTACAAAATCGGAATACTGAGACTGATTACTGCAAACTTTCTTCCTACTTTAATCCTTTATTAAAATTGAAGCTATTAGATGGTTGAATTTGTTCCGATCTTACAATTCGGTGTTTTATAGTTTTGGCTCTGTTTTTTGACACCGGCTCGTAACTTAAATCAATTAAGTAGCGGAAAAAACCATTCTTATTCAGTTTATTTTTCGATTGCGAAATGGAAACCGGAATATCAGGGACAATTGAAGTAATACCATTTCGGCGATGACGGTGCAATCGTAAATCCATATCGTCAGTCAAATCCTGCGAATCCGAATTCATATCAATTGGCATGCGCGAATAAAACAACTCGGGATGAAAATATACAGGAACAATTCCACTTTTATCGGCTAAAGAGAACATGGTTTCAAAGTCAATTTCCTGAGGATATGTAAAATTCGAAATACCCTCGTTTTTAAAACATTTAGCAGCAGCATCGTTAAAAACATATACATTTTCGTTAGTAATAACATTGCATTTAGGCGGAATTAATTCTTTCTGCGACAAATGACTTATTACAAAATTACGTATTCCGCATTTTACCATTTTTGTAACCAATGTACGGTAATACTCAATCGAATCTTCCTGAATAAATTTGGGTAATTCCACATACACTTTATCCTTAAACTTTTGAATAAACGGAACATTGGGGTCGAACCTGCTCCAGGTAATTTTCGAAAAAGAAAGGAAAAGCC
>JAGPUY010000298.1 GCA_018067265.1 Oceanihabitans sp.
CTCAATTCATGAGTATTGAAGACAAAGACATGCCATTAAAGCAAATTATTAAAACCACAAGTATTATTGCAGTCATAGGTATACTCATTTTACTTTTTGGAGGTGCTTACCGAGGGTTAGGAACATTAATGATTTTTACCGCTATCATGCTTTGGTTTTACAGATGGTTTATACGTAAATGGGCGAATAACTTTCAAACAAAAACACTGGTTAGATTGGAGCGTTGGTATGAGAAAAAATTACGTTGGGCGCTTTCTGGATGGAAACCATATGTATTAACCATAGGTACTTTTGCTTTACTAATACTTGCTTTTGTTGCCTTTGGAGCTTCCTTGAGTTCACAACGTACTAAAGTAGAATTCTTTCCAGATAATAAACCGAATCAAATTATTGTTTATATAGAATATCCAGAAGGTACAGCAATTGAAAAAACAAATGCGATAACTAAAGAAATTGAAAAACACGTTGTAACGGTTTTAAACAGTGCGCAATATGTAGACAATGGCTATAACTTTATGGTTGAAAGTGCTGTATCACAAGTTGGTGCCGGTGCTGGAAACGCCCAGACAGATATGGGATCTGCAGCAGAAACGCCACACAAAGCAAAAATTACGGCTTCTATGCGAGAATACAAATATCGTAGAGGTGAAGACAGTGAGTTGTTAAGACAAAAAGTACAATCTTCCTTAGTAGGTATTTATCCTGGTGTTTTGATTTCGGTGGAAAAAGATGTTAATGGACCACCAGCTGGATCTCCAATTAACATTGAAATTGAAGGAGATGACTATAATGAGTTAATTGCTGTAGCCGAAAACATGCGTGAATTTATTAATACTAAAAATATTCCTGGTATTGATGAACTTAAAATTAACGTGAACAAAGACAAGCCAACTATGCGTGTTGCTGTAGATCGTGAAAAAGCAGGGGAACTAGGTGTTAGCGTATCACAAGTAGGACAACAATTACGTAATTCTATTTTTGGTTCTAAGGCTGGAATCTATAAAGAAGATGGTGATGATTTTGATATTTATGTTCGTTTTAATGAAGACATTAGATATAACACAAGTGCCTTATTTAATCAGAATATAACCTTTAGAGATAATACTGGGCAGTTAAAAAGTGTTCCAGTTTCTGCGGTAACAAAATATGAAAACAATTCTGGTTTCAACGCGATTAAGCATAAAGATACCAAACGTGTCGTTACTGTTTATTCTGCGCTTTCTCCTGGTTTTACGGATGCTGGAGTCATTGTAGCACAAGTGCAAAATGAAATGAAAAATTACGAAGGTTTACCTGAAAATGTTAAGGTAGATTATACGGGTCAGATTGAAGAACAGAACAAACAAATGACTTTCTTAGTTGGTGCATTCTTTACTGGATTAGGATTAATTTTCTTTATTTTAATTTTTCAATTTAACTCCATTTCAAAACCAACGATTATTATGTTGGCTATTTTCTTGAGTTTTATTGGTGTATTTGGTGGAATTGTTATTACAGGAAGTGCTTTTGTTATTATGATGACTATGGTTGGTATTATATCACTTGCAGGAATTGTAGTAAATAATGGAGTGGTATTACTCGATTATGCGCAACTACTAATTGATAGAAAAAAGCATGATTTAAATCTAGGTAAAGAGGACTACTTAGAAGAAGATGATCTATTTGAAAGTATTGTTAGAGCAGGAAAAGCACGTTTACGTCCTGTGTTATTAACAGCAATTACCACCATACTAGGTTTAATTCCTTTAGCCATTGGTTTAAACATTAATTTCTTTACTTTATTTAGTGAGTTTAATCCACATATCTATATGGGAGGAGACAACGTAGTATTCTGGGGACCATTAGCTTGGACCGTAATTTACGGACTATTTATTGCTACTTTCTTAACACTAATTGTAGTACCTATTTTATTCTACTTAGTGACACGATTTAAAATGTGGTTACGAAATAGAGGCAATACCACGGTTGCTATTACCGAAGAATAGTAAATGAACAATAGAAGAAACAAAAAATCCGAAGCAAATGCTTCGGATTTTTTTATTTTAATAAGATCGCTGTGATTTATTAAAGTCCAGGATCTTCTTCATACACCTCAACAATAGTAGAGTTTCCATCTCCATCTGCTCCTAAAGAAAACCATAATCTCCATGCATTGGTTGCCGCAGGAAAAGTACCTAAATAATCGTCTCCAATTTGTTGTGTTGTTTCTATATCAAAAAGCTGAATTTTGTAATCTACCGCTGTATTGTTATTTCCCCAAAACCATAAAGCTAAATTACCTTGCCCTGTGACACCTAATAACTCTACTGTTTCTGATAAATCTATAGCAGTACTAGAACTACTAGAATCGAATGTTACAAAACCCCATCCCCAAGCTGCTGTCATTAAATCTAGATCCAAATCTAAATTCACAGCGGCATCTGTCCAAGTTAATATAGCTCTATAACTTCCAGGGTCTGTTGAGAAAAACCTACTATTTCCTGCTGCATCTACAGCAGTATCTGAAGAACCATCTAAAACCACTTCGTAGATTCCGTCGGTTAAAAAAGTAATTTGTGCAGTACTACTCATGCTTCCTGCTGCAATATCCGTTACACTAATAGTGTAGTCTGTACCTAATACAGCCGTAGAATTATCTGCATAATTATAGACCGTAAACCCAGGAGTTAAAGCAGTAGTAACCGAGTTATTAATCGCTATATTTATTTGATCTGCAGTATTTAATCCTGTTAAGGTAAAGACCCCTGCACTTGCATCCTCTGTTTCAATAAAAACAGAGTTCCCTTCTATTGTTGTTGTATTAGTTACAACATCATTCATGTCATCACTATCATCACAACTTACCATAAACACGACAGCGAGTAGTACGAATAGTTTATAAATTGATTTTATATTTTTCATATTTTTTTATTTTAAAGTGAAAGTTAATCTAGCAAACACATAACGACCATTAAATCCGAATTGTGAAGTTCTTCTAGAGAAAATAAATTGGTCTCCATATTGTGATCCTTCAAAAGGTACTTCGTCTGGATATACATCAAACAGATTGTTCGCTCCTGCAGTAACTCTTAAATTCTCCATTAAGTTATAAGAAGCAGTTAAGTCCGTTACAATTTTAGCACCATATTCTACAGGTGTTGCAGTACCTCTAAAGTCTGGATCGTTTACAGAACCAAAGTATACATTACGAAGCATCACACTCCATTTTTCACGTTTGTATGTATTGGTTAAGTTTACTTTAGTGCTTGGCATCGCATCTTCAATATATCCTTTTAAGGTTTCGTCTAAAATTTCTTCACCAAGAATCTCTCTAACATTTTTCACTTCCACTTTTCTAAAAGTAGCAGAAAGATTATTTGTTAAACTACCTTCCCCTAAAGACATATTATGCGCAACAACCACATCTACACCTTTATTATCTAAATCAAATCCATTGGTAAAAAACTTAGCTGCAGTAGCTGCTGCATTATCAAATGCTTGTTGCGACTCGTCATTTTCATCTATAACACCATCATTATTATCATCTATCGGACTATAGCTTTTTGTTAAACCAACTCTATCTTCTATGTTTACGATATAACCATCTATGGTGAATTTTAAACCTAAATCTGGTAATTTAGCTGTAAAACCTAAACTGAAGTTTTTAGAAGTCTCTTCTTTTAAGCTTGGTATTTCTAACAACTGTGCTAATCTACTATTATTAGAAAAAGTACCTTGCTCTATTGGTATTCCTCCAACAAACTGCGTTGCTGTTGCATTAAAATAAATTTGATGTAAATCTGGTGCTCTAAAACCGGTACTATATGCAGCTCTTACCGCAAAATTATCGGAGAATTTATATTTAGAAGCTAATTTCCAGTTGAAGGTATCTCCAAAGTCATTATAATTTTCATATCTAAAAGCAGTGCTCACTAAAAATGCTTCACTAATATCTGCTTCTAAATCCAAATAACCTGCATAACTATTTCTATTTTGATTTACTTCATTTCCTGGTCTATATCCTGGGAAAACTTGTGCACCTCCTGGAACAACGTTTCCAAAATAACTAGTAACTAAATCTGCATCTGGTGTACTTCCTGTTACAATTTGACCATTAAGATCATAACTAGCCCAAGAAGCTTCTTCTCCCGCTAATAATTGATAATTTTCCACTCTATATTCTGCACCAAAAGCAACGTTAAATCCTGCAAAAGTATCTTCATAAAATTTAGAAAGATCTAAATTAGTAGTATTTTGTGCAAAAGAAAAACCTCCAGCTTCAAACTCTCTAGGAGAGGATGTACCCAAAGTTGCATTCACGGTATTTTCAATCGTAAAATCGAAACTATTCGTTCCATAGGTATTAGAAAAATCTACATCCCAATCGCCAATTTTACCTTTAATTCCCGCAGCAAAAGACTTATCTATAATTTTAGATGCTATATGTGGTAGAAAACCGTTTGGTAATGCTTCTTGATTACCTCTACCATCTGTATACGCTGGTCTTCTATAAAACCCAGCTCCCAAACCATCTCTAAAACTAATACCTCCAAAAGAGTAAAGTGTAGCTCCATTATCATCTAATGGCAACTCCATATTCATCATGAATTTTCCGCCACGAAGTTTAGACTGTCCAACTTTCATTCTAAAATCATCACGAGTAAGACCTCTTTGCGCTAATTCATATTCTGATATTGGAGCAGGATTGGATGTATCTCCACTAAAAGTAGCACCATCCGATGCGATTATATCTAAATAAGAATCTCCATTGGCAACACCCTGATCATAAACTGCTTGTAAAGAAGGATCTAAGCCTGCAACATAATTTGCTAAAGCACTAGGATTCATATTATAGGCTTCATCATAACCTAACTTTCTAGCAGCAATATCAAACATCGTATATATTGGTTGCCCCATAGAACCACTTCTATTGGTAGCTCCTCTGTTTTCTAAAGAACCTGTAAAATTGATATAACCACCATTTTTACCTAAATCTACACCATAATTAGCATCTATTTGAAACTTTTCACCATCGACACCACCTTCGTCATATTGCTCGGCATGTTGACTAAAATTCGCTCCAGTATTCACATTTAAAGTTAACTCATTGGTCGCTTTTTTTAATACAATATTAATTACACCAGCAATAGCATCCGATCCATATTGTGCCGCAGCACCATCACGCAATACTTCTATTCTAGAAATTGCAGAAGAAGGAATAGAATTCATATCGGTACCAACAGTACCAGTACCAACGGTACCATTTACATTTACTAAAGAGGATTTATGACGTCTTTTTCCATTAATCAATACTAATACTTGATCTGGACCTAAACCTCTTAATGAAGCAGGATCGACATGATCTGTACCATCGGAAACGGTTTGTGCGTTAGACGTAAAGGAAGGCGCAACATAATTTAAAATTTCATTAACTGTTGTTTGTGCGCCAAGCGATGCTATTTCCTGAACATCTATAACATCAATTGGTACAGGAGAATCTAAAACAGTTCTTCCTGCTCTTCTTGACCCAACCAGTACAACTTCATCTAAAGCAACTCCAGAGACTAAAGTCACATTCATTACATTTCCTGTTACAACAACTTCTTTTTCATCATAACCTACATAAGAAAACAATAATGTAGTACCATTATTGGCTTCAATGGTGTAATTCCCATCAAAATCGGTTGTGGTTCCTGTTGTGGTTCCTTTCACAATAACAGAAGCTCCTGGGATTGGCCCAGTATCATCCGAAACATTCCCGGTAATTTGCTGTTGCGCAATGATTTGAGAAGCTCCAAAAAAAAGCATCATTGCCATTAAGTAGTTTTTAATCATAATTTTTGTTTTTTATTAGTTCTTACTAAGTAACAACAAAAAATACTAATTATTTATATAATTTTCAATTTAAACTACTAATATTTATAATATGCATTTATTTTTTGTTAAAAAAATACGCATTTAAACGAATAATTCAAAACCTTATTAAACATAAAAAAACACAAAAATTATACTTAACAAAAAAAACCAGAGAAGTTCGCTTCTCTGGTTTTAGTTTTACGCCAACCTGCCCTTGTTATTTTAAGACATTGACTTATATTAAAAGACTAGAATTTAAAATTCAATCCACCGCTAATAGTTGTTCCATTAGTACCAAATTGATTTACTTCCCAAGGATATTTAAATCTACCTCCAAGATCTGTAACAACATCTCCTCCTGTTTCAATTTCATCCGGATATACATCTAATAAGTTGGTAACAGATAAAGAAGCCGAAAGACGATCGCTAAATGCATAACCAACAATTAAATCGGTAATCACTTTTCCAGCAAATGTTTGATCTTTATCTGCATCAGTAGCATGTTGCCAAGTCACTTCTCCAAAATACGTGTTATTTAATGCGAAATTCCATTTGTTTAATTCATAATCAAAGCCTAACAATACTTTTGTTTTAGGTCTAGAAGAAAGAATTCTAGCTTGTTCTTTTCTATTAAAGATAACATAATCATTTGCAGCTAATAATGCAGGAGTATCAATCTTTCCATCAATATCTGTATTGTTAAAATTCGCAGCCAATGTTGCACTTAATTTACCATTACCTAATTCTATATTTCTATAGTTAGCAACTAAATCGACTCCAGTAGTATTTGTATTCACTGCATTAACAAAGAATTTTAAACTTGTAATAGAATTATCTATAAGTATTTGCTCTACTGGATTTGTTGTTCCGGTATTACTATCAAATCCAATTTCATTTGTAAATAGCACTCTATTATCCACTTTCACATTATAAAAATCTAGAGAAAGAGATAAATTATTTAAAGGCTTGAATGTAAATCCTGCTGCAATATTTTTAGATGTTTCTGCTGTTAATTGCGGAACACCTAAACCGTCTCTAATGATAGGATCTACATTATTAAAAGTACCTTGATTAGAAATAGAACCACCAGAAACTAGCGTTTGTACATTACTTAAATAAATTTGATGTAATGAAGGTGCTCTAAATCCAGTACCATAAGATGCTCTTATAGCTCCTTTTTCTCCTAAAGAATAACGACCATTTAATTTCCATGACGTATTATCTCCAAAATCACTAAAGTCTTCATAACGAACAGCACCACCTATTAAAAGTTTTTCGGTTGGTTCCCAATCAAGAGCTCCATAAACACCATAATTATCTCTCGTTGCATTTACTGCATTACTAGGTTGTAATCCTGGAAAAGACTGTGCTCCTCCAGCTCCTGACGGATTAAAATAAGATGCTCCATCCCCTGCTTTAGCTGTAAAACGCTCCCCTTTTACTTCTGCACCAAAAGAAACTACAAACGTTCCAATTTCTCTGCTTAAATCTAAATTAGCAAGTGTATTACTAAAAGTATATGCGCCAACATCAAAAGTCGTTGGGCTATTCGCTCCTAAATCGATGTTTAACGTATTACCAACTTCATAATTCACTGCGTTTCTACCATAAGTCCCACTTAAATCTACTTTAAACCCAAGTAAATCCCATTTAAATCCTGCAGTAAAATTATTATCTCTAATATCTGTTTCAAATGTAGGCTGAAAACCTTGATATTCTGTTCCTGCTTCATGTAATAAATTATGTGGATCAGTAACCCAGTAAGGTGTACGGTATAATGCAAAACTTTTTCCTGTTCTGTAGGTCAACCCTCCAAAAGTATAGAACTCAGCACCTTTATCCCCAATTGGAACTCCGGCATTAACAAAAATATCCATTATTTTCATTTCCGGTTGTCCAACATTCATTCCTAAATCTGGATTTGCTGCTAACCAAGGTCCAAATGTTGGATCATCTGCTGCCACACCAAATAAATCATCTTTTCCTGGCGTACCAGCACGATTCGTTTTTTCTTGTTCGTAGTAACCAAGTGTAAAGTTCAAGTAGCTTCCTTCTACTCCTAAACCAATAGAAGTATTTAAGTCCACTCCAAAATTAAAACCATCACCTTCCGAAGTTACTCCTGCTTTTGCGCTAACCGTGGTAAACTCCACGTCTTTTTTTAAGACCATGTTTATTACTCCTGCAATCGCATCCGAACCATATTGCGCAGATGCTCCATCTCTTAAAACCTCGATACGCTCAATTGCTGCTGCTGGTACACTTTTTAAATCTACACCAACTTCTCCTTTACCAGGAGTATCATTAATATACACTAAAGCACTTTGATTTTTACGTTTCCCATTAATTAAAACTAAGGTTCTACTTGGTCCTAATCCACGTAAATCAGCTGGATCAAAATGAGCAGTACCATCAGAAATGGATTGCGTTGTAGAGTTAAAAGACGGTACTTTATACGTTAACATCTTATCTACAGTAGGTTGCCCTGTATTCTTTAGTTCGGCAACACCAATATTATCAATTGGCACAGGCGAATCTAAAATAGATCTTGGTTTTGCTCTGTTACCTACAAGAATAACTTCATCTAACGAAACTCCAGATTGCAGCGTTATATTCATAACACTTCCAGTAACTGTAGCTTCTTGTTCTTCATAACCAACATAAGAATATATTAAAACATCACCACTATTGGCATCAATGGTATAATTACCATCAAAATCTGTAGTTGTACCATTCGTGGTTCCCTTTACAACAACAGAGGCTCCTGGTATCGGACCCGAATCGTCTGAAACGCTCCCTGTTACTTGTTGTGCACTCATAAAATGTGAAGTCCCTAATAATAGAAACAGCACCATAAAGAAGTTTTTTACCATAACTTTTAATTTATATTGTTTAAACAAAAAAACAACAAAATTGTTAAATATTTAAATTTTAATCACTTTTTATGCCTATATAATAATAAAAACATAAAATAACACATAATCTACGCTATTAAAATTAGTTTTTACAATACTAATTAAAGTCACAATATAAATGTTAAATTTGCACTTCAAATAAAATTTTATGTACAGAAGTCATAATTGTGGTGAGTTAAATGCATCACATATAAATACAGAAGTAACTCTTGCAGGTTGGGTTCAAAAATCGAGAGACAAAGGATTTATTGCTTGGGTAGATTTACGAGATAGATACGGAATAACGCAATTGGTGTTTGATGAAGAGCGTACCTCTAAAGTTATGTTAGAACAAGCACAAAAATTAGGTCGTGAGTTTGTCATTCAAGTAAAAGGAACCGTAATTGAGCGCGCGTCTAAAAACCCAAAAATGTCTACTGGAGACATTGAGATTTTAGTTTCTGAGCTAAATATTTTAAATGAAGCTTTAGTTCCTCCATTTACCATTGAAGATGAAACCGATGGAGGTGAAGAATTACGTATGAAATATCGTTACTTAGATATACGACGTAATCCAGTAAAAAACAATCTAATTTTTAGAGCAAAAGTAACGCAAGCAGTACGTAACTTTCTATCTAACGAAGGATTTATAGAAGTAGAAACACCGTATTTAATAAAATCTACTCCAGAAGGTGCTCGTGATTTTGTAGTACCAAGTAGAATGAATGAAGGGCAATTTTACGCACTGCCACAATCGCCTCAAACCTTTAAGCACTTGCTTATGATTGGTGGTATGGATAAGTATTTCCAAATTGTAAAATGCTTTAGAGACGAAGACTTACGTGCAGATAGACAGCCAGAGTTCACCCAGATAGATTGCGAAATGGCATTTATTGACCAAGAAGATATTTTAAATGTTTTTGAAGGGCTAACACGTCATTTATTAAAAGAAGTAAACGGCGTTGAAATAGAGAAATTCCCAAGAATTCTTTACGATGATGCAATGCGTTTATACGGAAACGATAAACCAGATATTCGTTTCGGAATGGAATTTGGCGAGCTTAACGCAGTAGCACAACATAAAGATTTTGGTGTTTTTAATAGTGCAGAGCTAGTCGTAGGTATTGCAGTTCCTGGCGGAAACACGTATACAAGAAAAGAAATAGATAAAATTATTGATTGGGTGAAGCGTCCACAAGTTGGTGCTTTAGGAATGATTTATTCTAGATGTAATGACGATGGAACATTCAAATCGTCTGTAGACAAATTTTACGATCAAGAAGATTTAGCAAAATGGGCCGAAATTACAGGAGCAAAACCTGGCGACCTAGTATGTGTATTATCTGGCGACACAAACAAAGTAAGAGCGCAACTAAGTGCCTTACGTATGGAGTTAGCAACGCGTTTAGGTTTACGTGACCCAAAAGTATTTGCACCACTTTGGGTAATGGATTTCCCATTATTAGAACTAGATGAAGAAACTGGACATTACCACGCGATGCATCATCCTTTCACCTCTCCAAAACCTGGACAAATAGAATTATTAGACACCAATCCTGGAGAAGTAAAAGCCAACGCCTATGATTTGGTTTTAAACGGAAACGAAATTGGAGGTGGATCGATTAGAATTCACGATAAAAAAACACAAGCAATCATGTTAAAGCATTTAGGTTTTTCGGAAGAAGAAGCTAAAGCACAATTTGGCTTTTTAATGGATGCCTTTGAATATGGTGCTCCTCCGCATGGCGGACTTGCTTTTGGACTAGACAGATTGGTTGCCATTCTTGGCGGACAAGAAACGATTAGAGACTTTATTGCATTCCCGAAAAACAATTCTGGTCGCGATGTCATGATAGATGCTCCTGCTCCAATTGATGATAAACAGTTAACAGAATTAAGTTTAAAACTAAACTTAAAATCTTAATTTTAAAATCCTGCTTTTGCAGGATTTTTTAGTCTTATAGTGATGCCAAAAAAAACCCTTTTAAAACAAATTCTTATTTGGAGAGCCAAACACATTACCAAACGGCAATTTGTTTACATACTAAGTATCCTTATTGGCTTTGCTTCAGGAATGGGCGCAGTGATATTAAAAAATTTAACGCATTTTATTCAGCATTTATTAGAAACTAAATTAATAAAAGATTACCATCACGCATTTTACTTTTTGTTTCCTATTTTAGGCTTAACGCTAGTTTATCTTAGTATTAAATACATCATCAGAAACAAAGTAAGCCACGGTATTCCATCTACGCTTTATGCCATTTCCAAACGCAAAGGCATCATGAAACGCTACCAAATGTTCGGCTCTATCTTAACCGCTCCGCTAACCGTAGGTTTTGGTGGCTCGGTTGGACTAGAAGGCCCAACAGTAGCAACAGGAGCAGCTTTAGGGTCCAACATATCTAGAATGTTTCACATGAACCAAACTACTAGAACGTTACTTATTGGTTGCGCCGCAGCTGGTGCCATGAGTTCTATTTTTAAGGCTCCCATTGCTGCTATTATTTTCGCTATTGAAGTGTTTAGTTTAGATTTAACCATCGCTTCGATGCTACCTTTATTATTGGCATCCCTTTCCGCTATTTTAACCTCTCGCTTCTTCTTTGGAAGCGATGTATTATTACCTTTTAGCATTGAAGATAAATTCTATCTTTCCGATGCGCCTTTTTATATTCTTTTAGGAATCGTTGCTGCCTTTATATCGATATACTTTACGGAAGTTTACGACCGCATTCAGAAGCTTTTCGACAAACTAAACAGTCCGATTAAAAAACTACTTGTTGGTGGAATCGGTATTGGAATTCTTGTTTATTTAATTCCACCACTCTATGGGGAAGGTTTCGATGTTATTAATAATTTAATTGTTGGAAATCCCGAAAAAGCCTTGGAAAACAATCTATTTGATATGGATTTAACCAATATTTGGACCGTTGTTTTACTTTTAATTGGGCTGATGCTTTTTAAAATTATTGCAAGCGCACTTACTTTTGGTGCTGGTGGTGTTGGAGGGATTTTTGCCCCAACTCTTTTTATGGGAAGCATTATGGGGTTTAGCATGTCTAAAATTATAAATCATTGCGGATTATTTAAAACGCCCGTTTCCGAAAGTAATTTTACATTAGTAGGTATGGCAGGTCTACTAGCAGGTGTTCTGCATGCGCCTCTAACCGCCATTTTCTTAATTGCAGAACTTACCGGAGGCTACGAACTTTTTATACCACTAATGCTTACCGCAACTATTTCATATAGTATCACCAAGTATTTCAAGCCACACTCCGTTTACAACATGGAACTAGGAAGAAAAGGCGAATTAATTACCCACGACAAAGATCACGCTGTTCTAACTTTAATGGATATCGATAAAGTTATTGAAACGAACTTTATTACACTTAGTCCCAATATGACTTTAGAAGAAATAATCCAAAAAGCAGTCATCCAATCGAAACGTAATATTTATCCGGTAGTAAACATAGATAGTCAAAGATTAGAAGGTATTATTCTCTTAGATGATTTACGTCCCATCATGTTTGATCAATCGTTATATCATAACGTTGTTGCATCCGATTTAATGCAGAAACCGCCGGAAGTCATCAACTTAGATAAAGATAAAATGACAGATATTATGAAAAAATTTCAAGATAGTAGCGCATGGAATCTACCCGTAAAAAAAGATGGAAAATACTACGGATTCATATCCAAATCGAAGCTATTAACAGCGTATCGACGTCAGTTAATAAACTTACAAGGCGAGTCCTAACACAACACACTTAAAGCACAAAAACAAGACATTATATGCTAGTTTTTTAACACTATAATTCATTGTTTTATTAGGAAAGTCCTAACTTTGTGAAATTATCACCTGTTTTACCAAAAAAAATATTGAAATTAGGGAATGATATCCGTTACCAGTAGCACAGCAATTTAACGTTACTAGTAACAGCAAACAGGGTAAAGAAAATTTAGTCCTTTAAAAACATGCCATTAACCACCAAAAATCTATTACGCAGATTCTTAATTTGGAAATACAAACACATTTCCGAGATTCAATTTGTGTATATTCTTAGTATTTTAGTTGGTTTCCTTGCTGGAATGGGTACTGTGGTTTTAAAAAATTTAACGCATTCTATTCGCTTGCTTTTTGAGTTAAGCTTCTTCAAAAATCACCATCATGCACTTTATTTTATATTCCCAATAATAGGTTTATTATTAGTTTACATCATTAAACAAATATGGTTAAAAAGGCATATTGGCCATGGTATTTCATCCACCTTATACGCCATATCCAAACTAAACGGAATTATTCCAAAGTATAATATTTACGCATCTTTAATTACCGCACCACTTACCGCTGGTTTTGGGGGTTCGGTAGGATTGCAAGGACCAGCGGTTAGCGTGGGAGCAGCTTTAGGCTCCAACGTTGCACGATTATTTAATATGAGCACAAAAACGAGACTACTACTTATAGGTTGTGCTGCTGCTGGTGCCATGGCTTCTATGTTTAAAGCACCCATTGCAGCCATCGTTTTTGCATTAGAAATTTTTAGCCTGGATATTGCTTTTACGTCTTTAGTCCCACTATTATTAGCATCCATTTCCGCGGTATTAACATCCTATATGTTTTTGGGAACCGACGTTCTACTTCGTTTTGAATTAACCGATAAATTTGAAGTAAACGACATTGGTTTTTATTTGGTTCTAGGTTTAGTAACGGCATTAGCTTCTGTCTATTTTTCAAAAGTGTTTTTCGCCATAACCAATTTTTTTAAACAGTTTAAAAGTCGCGCAAAAAGATTATTAATAGGTGGCTTAGCAATAGGCACCATACTTTATTTTATCCCACCACTTTATGGTGAAGGTTATGGCATTATGAATAATCTTTTAAAAGGAGATCATCTGTCGGCAATAGGTAAAACGCCTTTAGATTTAGATTTATCCAATATCTGGATCGTTATTGCTCTTTTATTGGGGATTGCCGTTTTTAAAGCCATTGCCATGACAACCACTTTTGGTGCAGGTGGTGTAGGAGGTGTTTTTATACCAACACTCGTTATGGGAAGCGCCATAGGTAATGCCTTCGCTAAAATTATTAATAATACTGGATTAGGTTTTCATGTATCCGAATCTAATTTCACCCTTATTGGTATGACTGGGTTAATGGCTGGAGTACTTCACGCGCCATTAACAGCTATTTTCTTGATTGCAGAAATCACTAGTGGCTATGAACTTTTTGTACCATTAATGACCGTATCCGCAATTTCGTTTGCCATCACGAAGTATTATGTATCTCATTCCATTTACACCTTAAAACTAGCACAACGCGGGGAATTAATGACACACGATAAAGACAAAAACGTTTTAATGGTTTTAGATATTAATAAAGTTATTGAAACTAATTTTATCCTTTTAAAACCAGAAATGAAACTGGGAGAGATCCTTAAAAATGCAGTAGCCAAATCCTCCAGAAATCATTTTCCAGTGGTAAATGATAAGCATGAATTTTTAGGCGTTATCCGTTTAGACGATATTAGACATATGATGTTTGATACAGAACTTTACGAAACCGTAGATGTCGCTAGTCTTATGCACGCCGATGCAGGCATCATTAACTATAACGAAGATAGAATGCATGTTATCATGGATAAATTTAAGTCCAGCGGCGCATGGAATTTACCCGTTATTAAAGATGGAAAATATTATGGCTATATTTCAAGGTCCAAACTATTAACCGCATACAGACAGCAATTAATAAATTTTACATAGTATTCTAAACCTTAAAACCTCCAAAATGATTGGTCGACATCTAAGATTAGGAGCATATAAAAACTACATTAGCCCATTAAAAAAATAAAACCAGACCCATGAAATATTTTCTATACCTTTTATTTATCGCTTGTACTTCTAGTATTATTGCTGGTTATTTTTTAGAAGTAGACTATTCCGAAAAACTAATCGGATTCGGCGTTTTAGGCCTTTTCCTGCTTTTCTTTCCGTTATTCACCTATCACACTTGGAAAAACAAAAACCTTCAAGATTATATGCTAACTAAAGAAAATTTAGATAAGATGCGGGAACGCGAAGGCGACAACCGAAAGCTATAATTTGGGCATTACCCTTTTCCGTAAAAACTACAAAGCGTCGCGCTATCCACTATATCTTTTCTGCGAAGCAGTCCCATACGTGTTATGGGATCTCTTTAACATTTAGAAAAACCGGAGGCTGTATTACGTATTAATCATAACTTATTGAAAAGGATGCCGTTGCTATCGCTAATGCAACTACCAACTAAGTTGCATTCCTTTAGTCTTTGCACGTGTTTTTTACCAATAAAATAGCTTTAAAATGTTGGTGAAAAACACCAACATAGGCTTAAAAACAACTACTTCCTATTTTTCAAGGTTGTGCCTTTTTTAGTGTTTTTCACCAACCAAAAAAAACAAATAACTGCGTTCGCATGACACCACAACCTCGATGGTCATCTGTTGCACCATAAACTATTTTGTGCCTTTATTGGTGTTTTTCACCAACACAAAAAACAATAAATACACTAATTCAAATTGCGCTTTGTAATAAAAAAACGTTTCATAATAGCAGAAGCTTCTTCCGCTAAAACACCGCCTTCTATTTTTGTCTTTGGGTGTAATTTGGTTCCCATTACACCACAACCTCGATGGTCATCTGTTGCACCATATACTATTTTTGAAATCTGACTCCAATACAAAGCGCCTGCACACATCTGGCAAGGCTCTAACGTAACATACAAAGTACAGTTTTTAAGATACTTTCCTCCTAAAAAATTAGCAGCTGCTGTAATGGCCTGCATTTCTGCATGTGCTGTTACATCATTTAGCATTTCTGTTAAATTATGTGCTCTTGCAATAATTCGATCTTCTACAACAATAACTGCACCAACAGGAACTTCTCCTTTTTCTAAAGCAGCTTCTGCTTCCTGCAGTGCTTTCTTCATAAAATACGTATCATCAAAAGGTGTAATCATAGCTGTAATTTCAAAAATTAATAATTATTGTAAAAGTACAATTTCAAATGATATTAGTATTAGTATCATTTTCAAATATTACATTTGTATTCCATGAATAAGATATTAGACCATATCAATTACCCAAAAGATTTACGTCTTTTAAAGCAAGAACAATTACCTGAACTCGCTAAAGCATTACGCGCATTTATAATTAATATCGTGGCTACCAAAGAAGGCCATTTAGGCGCAAGTCTAGGCGTTGTAGAACTTACTATTGCTTTGCACTATGTGTTTCATACGCCCGAAGATTTATTAGTTTGGGATGTTGGGCATCAAGCCTACGTGCACAAATTACTTACTGGCAGAAAAAACACTTTTGAAACCAACAGACAACTTGGTGGTATTTCTGGATTTCCGAAACGCGAAGAAAGCGCGTATGACACTTTTGGTGTTGGTCATTCTTCCACATCTATTTCTGCAGCCTTAGG
>JAGPUY010000319.1 GCA_018067265.1 Oceanihabitans sp.
GAAGAAAAGAAGTGTAATGCATGTCCGAATTCATGAAAGAAAGTCGTAGCATCATCCCAAGAAACAAGCACAGCTTCTCCCGGAGCAGGTTTTACGAAGTTAGAATTGTTGGATGCAAGTACATTGGTTTCGCCTTCAAAATTAGTATAGCTTCTGTAGGTTGTAGCCCAAGCACCAGAGCGTTTTCCTTCACGAGCAAAAGGATCTAAATACCATAATCCAATGTGCTTTCCAGAGTCTTTGTCGGTAACTTCCCAAACGTGAACATCTTCTTGAAATACTGGAACGCTACCTTCTTTTACCGGAGTAAATTTGTAGTTAAATAACTTTTCGGCAGTAAAGAATAACGCTTCCGTTAATTTATCTAATTGTAAATATTGTTTTACTTCATCACTATCCAGATCGTATTTCTTTTTTCTTACTTTCTCTGCATAAAAGCGATAATCCCAAGGTTCTATGGTGATGTTATCTCCGTTGTCATTGGCAACCGTTTGCATATCTGCAACCTCTTCTGCAACTCTACCAATTGCAGCAGGCCAAACTGCCATCATTAAATCCATCGCATTTTCTGGCGTTTTTGCCATTCTATCTTGTAAACGCCATTCCGCATAATTGTCATAACCCATTAAAGCGACACGTTCTTTACGTAGTTTTAATATTTGTGCTATAATAGCGTTGTTGTCAAACTCATCTCCGTTATCTCCTCTAGAATAATAGTTTTCCCAAACCTGCTTACGCAATGCACGATTGGTAGCGTATTTTAGAAAAGGATCCATAGAAGATCGTGTATTTGTAATTGCGTATGTACCATCTTTCCCTTTATCTGTAGCTATTTTTGCTGCGGATTTTATAAAACCTTCCGATAAACCATCTAATTGATCTTGATTTAAATAGGTTACATAATTCTCTTCGTCATGTAAAACGTTATCCGAAAACGTATTATATAAAGAAGAAAGTTCTTTGTTAATGGCGGCATAACGTTCTTTTTGAGCAGGATCTAGATTGGCGCCATTCATCTCATACTTTTTATAGGTAAGCTCTACAACACGTTGTTCTTGTAATTCTAATGGTGTTTCTTGCGATGCATCATAAACGGCTTTGATACGTTGAAAAAGTTTTTCGTTTTGTGTTATTTTAGAACTGTATTCCGATAATTTCGGCGCTAATTCTGCTTGAATACTTCTAAATGCTGGCGAAGACATATTGCTACTTAAAATACCGTAGTAGTTAAAAACTCTATCTAATGTTTTTCCGGAAGCTTCTAAAGCTGCAATGGTATTCGTGAAGTTTGGTACTTCTGTATTGTTAGCTATTTTATCAATATCTGCTAAGCTTTCGGTCATACCAAATTCTATAGCTTCTTTAATGTCTGTGACTTTCATTTTATCGAAAGCAGGAACTCCTTGATAAGGGCCAGTCCATTCTTGTGTTAATATGTTTTCACTCATTTTTGTGGCATCTTGTTTTTCTTCTTGTTTGCAATTGGTAAACGTAATTAGAACGCAGACGCTTATTGCTTTTAGGGACTGCAAATGTTTGTGTGTTTTCATTTTGATTTTTTTTGGTTAGGATTTTTAAAGGTACAGATTGTTGGATTAATTACTATACTATTTAAGCTTCGTTTTTTTAGTCATCTGTCATCCGTATACACTCGGAATATGCGGTAAACCGTATTTAAATAATATTACAGAAGTTCCAATTTGGTTACATTTTCTCTGTGATACTCTGCGAGTCTAGGTAAAATAATTATCTTCCGTCTTCCGTCTTCCGTCTTCCGTCTTCCGTCTTCCGTCACCAGTCATCCGTTTACGATTTTAAATATCCAACTTTGCCACTTCGTGTGTTTGCGAGAGAATATCTTTTACTCTATAATTTCCACCTTTTTAATATATACATTATGTAAAGGCCATTCGGCATTATCGGTTTCTTGTTGTGCAATCTCATCTACGACATCCATGCCGCGAATCACTTTACCAAAAATGGTATAATCGCCATCTAAATGGTAGGCGCCATCTTTTTTCTGAACAATAAAAAACTGATACGGAGAAGCCAATTTATGCGGATTTTCAATAGCGCCACTTGGCATACTTAAAACGCCTCTATCATGTTTGTAGCCACGTTTGGTGTCTGTTGGTAGTAAATATTCACCAATTTGTTTTCGTTTGCGTTTTACTTTAGCGTCATCGGTACTGCCGCCTTGAATGATAAAATTAGGTACCACTCTATAAAACTGTGTGTCATCAAAATAGCCTTGTTTGGTTAAAAAGATGAAATTCGCACGATGAAATTTCGTTTTGTCATAAAGTAAAACGTCTATTTCGCCAAATTGCGTAGTGATTCTTACTTTGTTTTCTTTGTTATGCTTTTCATATTCTAAAAAGAACTCCATAGCATTATCGTCTGTTAGCAACGGAAATTCTCTTTCTGGGATGATTACAGAATCTTTTTCTGGTACTTCTTTTTCTTCGGAAGTATTTTGAACTACTTTTGATGTGTTCTTTGTTTCCGTTTTTTTATCTTGACAATTCAGAAATAGAAAAGAAATAAAACATAATAATACAAGTCGCATAGATGAATTTTAATCAGTTTTTAAAAGCAACATCAAAAATAAGCAATCTAGAGCTTCCGGCCGAAGCATCACAGTTTAAAATGTCGCCTCCTTTTCGGGGAGATCTTTTACAAAATCAGCAAGGCAAAATAAAAAATGCAAAGCAATCTGCGGTTTTAGCACTGTTTTATCCCGATGAAGCACAAGAAACGAAGTTTGTTTTAATTTTACGAAAAACCTATAAAGGCGTACATTCTGCACAAGTTGGTTTTCCTGGAGGAAAAGTAGAAGTAGCCGATACCTCATTAAAGCATACCGCGTTGCGCGAAACCGAAGAAGAAATCGGTGTGCCAATG
>JAGPUY010000341.1 GCA_018067265.1 Oceanihabitans sp.
CCTAAATCTGCTGCAATATCGGTATCAAATTTTTTCTGAATATGTTTCGCAATTTTCTCTGACATGCATGCTTTACGGGCTGCATTAGTGGAAGCACTTTCGCAACCTGGAAAAACTGGAACGATCTCTACAAAGTCCACCGGAATGGTTACTGGTTCTTCTGGTGGTTTTATACTAGGCACATTGGTAATTGCAACTACAGGATTATCGACCTTTGGAGGATCTACAATAACATCTGTAACGTTTGTTTCTGGTGTATCATCTGGAACCGTTGTATACGAATCAATCAACCTAGATGGTGCAGACTTCTCCACAGTCTTTTGTACAATTACTGGTTCTTCAATAACAAAATTAACGTTAATGAAATCCTCCTCCAGATCCAACGGGATTGTATGACCAAGATCTAAAGGTTTGGTTTCAAATTTCATTTCTAGAAGTCCGTAGCTAAACAGCAAACACACAATTAAACCTATTTGAAAGTAAATAGTAGCATTTTTTTGTAAATTTGCATCATGCTTTTGTGATTTTTTTACGATTTCCTCTTTTTGATCATTGAGGTCGTAAGCATTTTTAAAATTTCTCATAATATTAAAGGTTTTAATGTTAATATTTTGATAAAATTACAATAAGCATACCAAAAAAGAAATCCCGCTACATTATTTGTAACGGGATTTTAATATCCTTAAAAAAGAAATTTCTTTTTAGTCTTGTACTTGAAATGAGATTGGGAATCCGTAAGGTACAGTTACTGCTTTACCACGTTGCATACCTGGTTTCATTTTAGGTAATTGACTTACCACTTTTACAGCTTCTTGCTCTAATTTTGGATGCGGTGCTCTTGCACGTACACCAACAACATTTCCATTTTTATCTACTTTAAATTGAATACTAATTCTGTGCTTACCAGAATTCAATCCTAAATCTTGCGCTAAGTCTGTATTAAATTTCTTGTTTACAAACTTGCTGATTTTTTCAGACATACATTTTTTTCTTGCATTGTTATTTGCTTCCCCTTCACATCCTGGAAATACAGGAACGTTTTCAATAACAGCAAAAGGAACTTCGATATCTTCTTCTACTTCTTCTATTTCTTGAACTTCTTCAACCTCAACAATTTCTTCTTCTTGATTCGTTTCTGTAGATTCTATAACGGTTTCTTCTACTTCTGCTTCATCCTCAACTATTTCAATAACTTCTGGAGCTGCAGGTGGTGGTGGTGGAGGTGGTGGTGTTTGAATTTGTTCCGTAATTGGCACTTCCTCCTCTAACTCTTCATCTAGGTTTAATTGACCTATATCTATAATAGACTTGTCGTATGTTTTATAATTAATAGCAAAATTTGTTAAAAATAACATTAACGCTAAACCTATTAAAAAGTATAGACTACTATTTCTACCAACGTTTGCTTTAGGATTTTTCTTAAGTTCCATGATTATATGTTTTTACTTGTTGCTAAAATAACCATTTATTTGGCAAAAAAGCAAGGGTTTATTATTTTTTAACTTCTGTTTTCTTAAATAGCAATAAAACGACAACGGTTATGCCTACTCCCAATGTGTTAGCTAAAATATCATTATTATCTGCAACTCTGGTATTGGTAAGCATACCTTGCAATGCTTCAATAATTATACCAAAGATTACGGAAACAATTGCAGAAACTAGTAATGCTTTATTGAAAGGCCATTTAAATTTATTGTAAAGTGCTTGAAACCAAAACCAAGATAAACCACTGTAAGCAATAAAATGAAATATCTTATCTGTGTTTGAATAATTAATCTCTGGCAAACCAGAAACATGAATAAGACTCGCTATTGTTAGAGCAGTAGTATAGCACAAGGTAATCCCAAATGCATATTTTCTAAGCACCTATTAATGCTTTATAATCTTCAGCAGACATTAAGCCTTCTACTTGGGATAGATCAGAACATTTCATTTTTATCATCCAACCGTCTCCGTAAGGATCTGAATTCACTTTTTCTGGCTCGTCTTCTAACGCTTCGTTAAATGTTGTAATCTCACCAGATAATGGTAAAAATAAATCCGAAACTGTTTTTACAGCTTCAACAGTACCAAAAATTTCTTCTGCTTCTAATGTTTCGTCTACCGTTTCCACTTCCACATAAACAATATCACCTAATTCGCTTTGTGCGAAATCTGTAATTCCTATGGTTGCTACATCACCTTCTATTTTGATCCACTCGTGATCTTTAGTATATTTTAATTCTGTTGGAATGTTCATTTTTTATTTTAATTATTTGTTATTCGCAAATGTATTTAATTGTCCTTTAATTTTAAACTTTAATTACCAAAATTATATCTTAATGTTAAACCAGATCTAATTGTGGTTTGTGGGAATGCTGTAGATATTGCATATTCTGAAAACGTATAATCAAAATAGAAAATTCCGGTTAGGTTTTTACTAAAGGCATAATCTGCCGTAAACTTACCACTCCATAAGGATTGCCCTGATGTTATTTGATTATTTTCTAAATCTAAATATCGGATTATGGTTTTATTATCTCTAAAGGAAACATCTGCTTTTAGATTGATATCGCTAATGATCGTTTTGTTTGGTCCTGCAAGTTTAGATTTCATTCTTACATCTTTAATTCTATATCCTAGACCTACAATGTATTCTTTACCTTGAATTTCTGTCATCAAGTTATTATCGAAACTTAAGGATAACATTCTATCTTTTTTCATTTCTAAAAGCACTTTTACAGCGCTTTTAGATTCAAAATCTATACGGAATAACGGGCTAAACATTTCTGTTAAGTTAATATTACTGTATAGTTTCTCGTTTTTAAAATCTCCAGATTGATCTAATGCATCTGCAGGTTGACTCGCATAGTCAACTGATGTATCTGGAGCGGTATAGTCTAAATTTGTTCTAAACTGATTAATAGTATATGCAGAACGATACCCATGAGATAAAGAGAAACGTTTGAAGCGCTTTTTAAACCATTTCAGCTTCATAAAACCGGTGTACTTTAAATCCCAGTTAGGAATTGGTATATCTCTTAATGCACTCGTCTTCGTTTTACCTGCGTCTTGTCCTTGATAAGCAGATAAAAAGGAAGGTAATAATACGGCTTGACTGGATTTACCAAATCCTTCAGGATACCCATCTGCATCTCTATTAAAGCCTGCATTACCATAATGTTTTTCGGCTAACCTATTTGCAATCACTAATCTATTCGTTCTAAAATTTTCAAAAGTTTTAGACTCATTTTCATCACTCTTATTAAATGCTGTTTTAATTAAAGCTGTAGAGATTGTAAAGTTCCCGTAGGTATTTGGTGTTAAATGGATATACTCTAAATCACTATTTACATTGTAATTTTCGGTTAAATTTTCAGAGTAAATTCTATTCCCAACAATATCTATTTTAAGATCGTTGAATGGCTCCATATTAATTGCATAGTCAAATTGCTTTGCATGTGTTTCTGTGTACTGTTGGTTAAATTCTGGATACTGTGTTAGCCATCCATTTCTTGCTGCCAATTCTCTAATATCGTTTTGACTCCCAAAGGTATAACCAAATGTAGGTTTTAATGTTCCTGCAAATCCTGGTGTTTGGGTATAACCTGGAAGATAAGTACCATTAGATTCGTTATAATTTAATTGTATACGTTTAACACTAGTTACTACGCCTATTCCGAAGTTTGCTAACTTACTTGGTTTTTTAACTTTTACAGGTTTTTTGGCTTTTTCACCTGCTCCTGGAGGCGTTGCTCTACTTGGTCTAGCTGTACTCGTATTCTTTCGACTTCTCTTTTTCGATATACCAAGATATTTATACAACTTATTCATATCTAAAGATGCATTAATATTGTGTTGGTTGGCGTTAGATATGGAGTTTCCTAAATCATACGTCCCAGTTAATTCACCACCGCCAGTATCTACATATTCTATATCTCCATATAAATCAGATCCTTTTTGCCATTGAAATTCACCACTATACGTATAGGTAGCATCGATAAAGCTAAAGGTTGGTATTTTATTTATTGGTAATTGGTAGTTTACACCAAGTTTTTGATATTGTCTATTAGGATCTCCAAAATCGAAGAAACCATCCCATACCGTTAATTCTGGATCTTGCCTTCCGCTTAACTCATCATCGATATAATAGTTTCTTACAATTTTATTACTAGATGAAGTATAATCGAAACTTAATGCTTTTGTTACATTGAAGTTTACTGTATACTGAAAATCATAGGTGTAATTTCTTCTAAACAATTCCTCTAAACCAATATTATCTCCTGTTAAATCAACATCTCTAAATTTTTGTTTATTAAACTGTCGGTTGAAGTCTGAATTAACCGTAAAGCTAGAAGGCATTGGGTTAAAGTTAAAGTCTTTTAATATTTTCCAGTAATTACCTGTAAATAAGGAATCGTTCTTTTTAAATGGCTCTATTGAAAATGGCGCGAAATTATATGCATAACTAGCACCTGTTCTTACCTGTTGATCTAATGAGCGTTCTATTTCAAAATCCCGATGTTCTACTTTGTTATAGGAATAACTTAATGTTAAGTTCTCTACATCATAGAATTGTGGCTTTTTCTCTGTCGTTCTATTTTTTCTTACGCCAATAAAACTAATATTTTTTCTTTTCGTGTAGGTTTGAGATTGTTCTTTAATCGTTTCTTTTTCGGCACTGGTTTCTGCCGCATCTATTCTTGTTTGCAGTTCAATATCTTCGTAAAGCTGATCGTATTTAGGGGTAATACTTTCTTCTCCTTGACCATAATTAAAGGGAATTTGAATTCCCCATTTTTTAGGTAATAACTGACCTGCATTAATATTAGTAACTACATCATATTGTTGTACATCTTCTAAACTACGCTCTTGAGGTCCTTGTTCAATAGAACCAAAACCAGAAGTACTATATCTACCTGTTGCGCTAATATTTGCGAAATCAGCAATGTTTCCGTCTGCACTTATTACCGTTGCCCAACCACCTTCATTATCCATTTCTGCAAGACGAAGTTCATTAAACCAAATCTCCCCACATTTAGACGTTCTATCATCGGCATTTTTAACACCTACCATTAAGCTTCTTATGTCTCCAAAATTAGGATTACCAAAGATAGCTACACGTTGTTGCCCTATAGTATATTGTGAAAATTCTGGAACCGAATTCTCGCTTAAAATACCATCAACAACATCATAGAATGTTGCTTCTGTTGCACTAAAATTATCGGATATTGCTTTTGCTTTTATTTGTTGTAATACGGATAAATCTACATCCAAATCATTAAACTCTGGCCAAAGGTCTGATCTTGATGTTCCTGTAGATACCGTTAAAGGCACTTCTATTTGGTAATAGTTTTGAGAAAGGTCATTCCCCATTCTTATAAAACCTACTAAATCTCCATCATCTAAAATAGACATGTCTTCTCCTACTTCTGCATGCATAAACATTTTTAAGTGTTTATACTGCCTCATATCGACATTTATATTTTTGTAAACGGCTCTTGCATCGTGGGATTCTAAATCGCAAACATTAACGACTAAGGCCTGTTCGTTTTGTCTTATAACTGTATTGTTGTTATATAATTCTTCTGCATCTACTCCTGGAGGTGATTGGTAATCTCCATCATTTTCTAAAGTACTAATTACACCAATACTAAAATCTGTATTTACATCTAAATCTGGATCTCCTAGATCTTCATCTAAAGTCTGTGAGTATCTTCTCCATTCACTACGTACTAAATCTAAAGAACCAAATCTAAAGACTGTAGCTTCCGAGAAATCTTTAACATACATACGTGCAAAACGAATAGAACGTAAATCTGCAATACCACCAACATCATTTGTGAAATCGGATACTGGAACTCTAAACTGATACCAAACTGGAACTACAGATTGCCCATTAGGTAATTGTCTCGTTTCCGAATCCTTGATGTCTACAATGTATGGATTGTTAAGATTTAAGTCGGAAGGTGTAATATCAAGTTCGTATTCAAAATAACTATCAATGGTGTTCATTGTGTTATCTCTATTAATATCCTCAACGTCTGGTTGTGTAGTGCTACCTCTATTGGTGTCACTAAATGTATCTGGTGAATTCCCTTCTACGTTATTGTATTTTTTATAACGATCAAAAACATCTCCGTCTGTATTTAAGAAATAAGAATAATTATCATTAGAAGGATCCGTTAAGTTTTGATAATCTAAAGATGAAGAAAGTAATTTTTCCTCTTCATCATCATAACCATCATATCCTACATCTTGATTGGTACGTTCATCTCCTGTAGAATCAAAAGCATAAATTAAGGATTGATTTAATGGCACTACACTTCCCCAATCTGTTTGGGTAAAAACGCTAACGTCCCCATCTTTTGGCAAACCGTTTTCGTATAATTTTCTTCCATCTTTAACAACATCTTCCGAAATATTACCAAGGTTAAAAACTAATTTACCTCCTGGATTTGCTGCGTTTTCTTGAAATGGATCTTGTAACCAAAATTCTATATACTCTACATTTGCTTGTTCAAAATCGGTAGAAGTAAGCTGACGTGAAATTCCTGCCCAAGAGTCTCGTGGCTCTGTTAACGTTCCGTTAGGAATATCAATATCATTGGTTTGAAAATTATAAGGGCCACGTTCTGCAGGATAGTATGCTAAATCTAAAGTATTTAAAACGGTTGTTTGTCCTTGTGCAATATCTTGCTGCGGAAAAAGCTCATTAATAAAAACTCTTGATGTATATAACCCAGACATATCATCATCGCTAATACCATCTGGACGACTACTACTATAAAAAACAGGATCGACATGATACCAGTTTAGCATTGCTCTACCATAACCATTGGTAATGTCTTGCACATCAAAAATATCGGTGTCATCTACTCTAATAGGTCTACTAGACAGGTACCAAGAACTCGCCGATTTTAAATCTATAGCAGATTGCGAACCTTCAAAATCATCTATATAGGATGTTGCCTCTCCATCAAAATCTGTACCACTAGGTGAACCCGGACGTAATGCTGCCACTTCTCCTCGTATGGAAAAATTGGAAGGCACATCGGTATCTATATTAGGCAGTTTATTTACTAATCTTGTTAAAAATGGAACTTCTGTAGAGTAGTTTACATTGAAACCATAAATCTGATTATTTATTGGCTCACTATTATAATTGGCTTTTTGGGTTATTGGCCTTTCTTTTAAGCCAATATACGTTGCACCAATAACAAAGTTTTCGTTAAACTTATGCTCTACATTTAAACCAAAGAAACGTTTCGATGTTTGTCCGAAAATAGAGTTGTTTTCTGTTGAAACCTGAATAGGTGTGTTGGAAGCTTTTAACGCTTCGTCTAAAATTTGCACGGTTCCTATTTGATAGTTTACCGTATAATCAATACCTTCGACTAAAACACGACCTCCAGCTGTAACAACTACAGATCCTCTTGGCACATTAAAAGCACCTATAGAAATACCACCACTACCAGAAGAAGTATACCTACCTGTTATTTGGAATTTATTTTTTTCTACCTCTTCAAGCGCTGCAGTTTTTGTTTCCTTATATAAAACATCATACACATATTTAGCTTGATTGCCGTTGTATGAAGTAGTCATCTCATAATCCTCACCGCCTAATGCTAAAACATCAAAAAGGTATTCTCCAAAAGGCTCTACTTTTGTGAACACAATTTTTCCGTTTTCCGGAATTACAGTCGTTCCTGAAACAAAATCGAAGAAACCATCTCCTCCTACTTGCGGATCATTATTGTAGTTTAATTTATCTAAATGAAATAAACGAATTAACGGTGTTTCGGTGATTTCAGAATCATCTGTTGTAATAGTTGTATTGGCATCAAAAGTTGGAAATGCTGTTCCTGAAACCGGCGTAATAAAGTTTACAGGGGAACCTTCGTTATAAAAAATATTTAATTTAAAATCTTCTTGACTTAATTGATACGCACCAGTATCATAAATATTTTTCATCATTAAATCCCAAATGGGTTGGGAAGTTGATGTTATCGGACTTTTTAATAATTTTAAAACTAAGTTGTTATTGGTAACTGCTGTAACATTTCCGTCGGTATCTGTAGTAACTCCCGTTGCGTCTATACCATCATTTGCAAATTCACCAACTTGATATACTTGTCCTGCTACTGTAAACTGAAAGGCAACCGCTAAAACTTCATCACTATTTAAACGTTGGTTTAAAGAAATGTAACCTAACTGTGTGTTTAGCGTATACTCTTGATTTTCGGTTAATTTTCTTGCATTTTCAAGTTTCGCATAATCTGCTCCTTCTGTAACTCCTGCAACAGTAATACCCGATTGTACCGTAGCAATATCTCTAATTAAATCATTAAGTTGGGATCCTGCGCCACCAATATTTGTTGGATCGAATGCATTATTCTCATTATCTGGATACGCATTTGGTCCTCCACTAACTGCAACTGCAGAACCTACTCTAGCGGTTTCCCCTAAATCTTGTAACCCAACAATATTTCTTACATTTTCTGTATTATTACTTCGGTTCGTGATCCAAGCTTCTATTCTAGTGATTTGAACTTGGGTATTTATAAATGGATAATTATTTAATGCAGCATCGTAGTTATCTCTAAAATAATGTGCTAAAAAGAAGTGTCTGTTTTCATCATAGTCTCTAGCATAAAAATCGAACTCTTCTAAGGTACCTCCACCTTGAGCTACTACGGTTTTGGTATCTGATTTTTGTTCGGAATACACTGCGGTAATGGTAGTTCTACCAAATTGCAATTGTGTTTTTACACCAAATAAACTTTGGGCTCCTGTAATTAAAGAACTATTAAGCGGCATACTTACATTACCAACTTCTATCTTTTGAATGATATCATCTTCCGTTGGTGTATACTCTAACTTTACTAAATTTTGAAAATCGAAAGTAGATTCGGTATCGTAATTAGCAGTTACTTGCAAACGCGTTCCTACTTTTCCTAATAAACTTAAGCTAATACGTTGATCAAAATCAAAGGTAAAATTGCTTCTGTTTCTAGGCGAAAAGGAAGGATTATCTTGTTTTGTGAATAACACTCCTAAATCCATTTCTACAGAACCTTGCGGCACCACTTCAATAGTATTACTTCCAAAAATAGTTTCAAAAAGTCCGGAGTTTACATAAAATTCTGGTAATAGATTTTTTTGTTCTTCTTCGCTTCCTTCTTTTTTACCATCAAAAGCATCTATTTTTTGCTTGTAGTAACTTCTTGAGTTTTCTTTAGCTACTAATTCTTGAAATTCTCTTGGTGTTAAAATTACCGGATAGTTAATATTAAAAGTCCCTACCGTTTCTGTATAAAAATATCGATCTGTTGCGGGATCATAGGTGTATTGCGAAACAATACTGGTAGGATTTGGCATTTGTAAATTACCAAGACTGTAACCTGTACTTGTAGAATCTTGTGGTGTTGGCTCTTGTGACCAAGCTACAAGGGACAATAAAACGGCAACTGTGGTAAAGAATTGCTTTTTAATTGCTTTTACTGATTTATAGTTAGTTGTATTCAAATCTTATTATAAGTTTTTTAAAGCTTGCTTAATAATAACTTCTACGTTTGCGTCTGGCTGTATTGCGATCACTTTATCCACCACACGTTCTGCCTGCTTTTTATTAAAACCAAGAACTTCTAAAGCTGATAACGCTTCATCTTTACTTGTATTGTTTTGAGATACTGAAACTTCATCAATATCATAAATCTTTAAAACTTTGTCTTTTAGATCGAGTATAACACGTTGGGCTGTTTTTGCTCCAATTCCTTTAATAGATTGAATTAAAGCAACATCACCAACGGCAATTCCTTCTCTAACTTGTTTTGGTGTTAACGAAGAAAGCATGGTGCGAGCAATACTTGCACCAATACCACTTACAGAAATTAAAAGCTTAAACATTTCTCTTTCTGCTAAAGAAGAAAAACCAAATAAAGTATGGGAATCTTCTTTAACCTGAAGATGTGTATACAGTTTCAAGTTTTCTTGATCTGGAATTTGAGAATAGGTATGTAAAGAAATATTAAGCATATAACCAACACCGTTGCAGTCTATTACTACATCTGTAGGGTTTTTCTCTACTAATTTTCCTTGTATATGTGTTATCATGTAAAAATTCGCATTAAACTCTCAAATGTAATAAAATTATTGTGCAATACCATTGTGATATGTTAAATCACAATAAAACGTTAATTTAATCGGTAAAATACTTACTTTTTGCTCGTCTTTTTACTTTGTTTTAATTCCCATTTCTCTTTTTCTTGTGCATCAATTACAGCAATTGCCGTCATGTTTACAATTTCGTCTACACTTGCTCCAAGTTGAAGAATATGAACCGGCTTGCGCATTCCCATCATAATTGGACCAATAGAATCTGCTTTATTAAGTACTTTTAATAGTTTGTAAGTAATATTTGCAGCGTCTAGATTAGGAAAAATTAGCGTATTTACTTTCTTTCCTGCTAATTTTGAAAACGGAAAAACTTCTTTTATCTTTTCGCTATTTAAAGCAAAATCCGTTTGCAATTCGCCATCTATAACCATATCGGGATATGCTTTATGCAGTATAGCCACGGCATCTCTTACTTTGGATGCCTTCTCATTAGAGGAAGAACCAAAGTTGGAATAGCTAGTCATTGCCATAACGGGATCCATACCAAACATTTTTACAGTTCTTGCAGTCATTTGTGCAATAATGGCTAAATCTTTAGCGGTTGGGTCAATATTTATGGAAGTATCACTTAAAAATAAAGGCCCTCTTTTTGTCATCATTAAATTGGTAGTTGCTACACGCGTTGTTCCATGCGCCATACCAATAAGTTCTAACATAGGTTTTACTACTGAAGGATAGCTTCTAGAATAACCAGAAATAAGTGCATCTGCATCGCCTTCATTCACCATCATTGCGGCAAAATAATTACGCTCACGCATTATTTTTTGTGCAGAATACAATGTGATTCCTCTGCGTTTACGTTGTTGCCAATATGCATTTGCATATCTGTTTTTTCGTTCTAATTCTTCGTCCGATTTAGGGTCGATGATTAACACATCGGCATCAAACTCTATTTCTTCTTTTAGTCTTTCAATTTCATCTCTTCTTCCTAAAAGAATTGGATGTGCAATACCTTCTTCATATACAATTTGCGCAGCTTTTAAAACATCTAATTGGTCTGCTTCTGCAAAAACTACACGCTTCGGATTTGTTTTGGCTCTATTTAATAAAAGCCTAACTATTTTATTATCACTACCAAGACGTTCTAATAATTCGTCTTCATATTTTTGCCAATCTTCTATTGGTTCTTTTGCTATACCACTTTCCATTGCTGCTTTTGCCACAGCTGGAGGCACCGTTGTTATTAAACGAGGATCAAAAGGTTTCGGGATGATATACTCTTTACTAAATGTTAATCTTGTTTCGCCGTAAGCAATGTTTACTTGTTCTGGAACTGCTTCTTTTGCTAATGCTGCCAAAGCTTTAACCGCTGCCATTTTCATAGCTTCGTTAATTGCAGTAGCACGAACATCTAAAGCACCTCTAAAAATAAACGGGAAGCCTAATACATTGTTTACTTGATTAGGATGGTCACTTCTACCTGTTGCCATAATAATATCATCTCTAGTATCTATGGCTAGTTGATAGCTTATTTCTGGATCTGGATTAGCCATTGCAAAAACTATTGGGTTTTTAGCCATGACTTTTAACATGCTTGGTGTTACCACATCTGCTCTTGACAAACCAATAAACACATCTGCATCTTGCATTGCTTCGTCTAGTGTATCTATTTTTCTATGGGTTGCAAATTCTGATTTTTCTGCGGAAAGATCCCCCCTATCCTCACGAATCACACCTTTACTATCTACCATGACAATATTTTCACGTTTTGCACCAAAGGCTTGATATAATCGCGTACATGAGATTGCTGCTGGTCCTGCTCCACTGACTACTATTTGAGCTTGTTCAATTTTCTTTTCGGAAAGCTCTAAAGCATTTAATAATGCTGCTGCAGAAATGATTGCTGTACCATGTTGATCATCATGCATTACAGGAATATCCAGTTCCTCTTTTAGTCGTCTTTCAATTTCGAAAGCTTCTGGAGCTTTTATATCTTCCAGGTTGATTCCTCCGAAAGTTGGTGCTATATTTTTAACTGTAGCTATAAATTCTTCTACGTTTTCGGTATCTACTTCAATATCAAAAACATCTATTCCCGCAAATATTTTAAACAGAAGTCCTTTTCCTTCCATTACTGGTTTGGATGCTAATGGACCAATATTACCTAAACCTAAAACGGCTGTCCCGTTAGATATTACGGCAACAAGATTTCCTTTTGCGGTATACTTATAAGCATTCTCTTTATCTTTCTCTATTTCTAAGCAAGGCTCTGCTACACCTGGCGAATATGCCAAAGACAAGTCTCTTTGTGTTGCATATTTTTTTGTAGGTACTACTTCTATCTTTCCTGGAGTTGGCTTTGCGTGATACACTAAAGCTTCTCTTCTTTTGCTATGTTTACTCATAATTACTATGGTTTTATGGAACTAGCAAATATAGACTATTCGTAGAACAGAGCATAGAAAAAAGCAAACGGAAATAGCTTAATAATTGGCACCATTAATTCTCTTTTTTTGAAGCAAACAAAAGCTCTTAAAAACAAAAAGCCTTAGTAATCACAAGAGGATTACTAAGGCTTTTATATACTATTCGTTATTAAAACTAATCCATTAACACTTTTGCTCCTTCTGGTTTAGAAAAGAAATTCTCTTCTACAGTTGGAGAGAAACCAAGATCGCTAACGGTTATTTTTGTGATGTATTCT
>JAGPUY010000346.1 GCA_018067265.1 Oceanihabitans sp.
TCTAAATAAGATGCATTCCCAAAAGGAATAGATGCATGGCCACAACAGCGCATTTTTGAAGTTTTAGGGTTTTCTGGATTCACGTTATATATAGAAAGGTCATCGCGGTACACAATACCGTTATGTACATGTCCCCAATACCAAGCATCTGGCACGTTATTAGCCATTGCACCGGTTACCTGAGTCCAAAGCGGTGTATTTGTTTTTGGACCGTCCTTATCGACTTCTATACCATTATGATGCGTCATTAAGAATATTTTCTTTCCGCTTTCATATAACGTATTTAAATATGCTAATTGATCAAATTTTTCGTCTTTATTACATAGAGATCCTTTCATATAAAGAAAGCTATCATCATAATAAGCAGAATCTAAACCAACAAAAATCCATTCTCCTATAGCTAATGAAAAGCAACTACTTCCTCCTTGTTGAAAAAACCTTGGGTTTTGCAAGGTAGTACCTAGTAAACCCTTGGCGCCATCATACATTTCATGGTTACTATTCATGGTATATACCTTGTTTTTATATTTTTCCGGTAGCATGGCTAAAAGGTTCTTTTTTTCCTCTTTTGGTGTCCCAGCATAATAAACATCCCCTAAATGAATAATATAATCTGGTTTTTGAGCTAGCACTCCTTCTATCACCAATTGTGCTGGACATTTGGACTTTCCGCCATCGTTCCAAGGGCCAGTTCCAAAATCGCCAATAATAGCAATTTTAGCTTGCTTGGGTATACTTGCGTTTAATGCTGGCATTGTTGGTGGAACAAAGTGATGCTTTTTATGTGGAAAAACTTTATAATAGTAATAATACACCATAACCAAGGTCCAACGATAATCTAGTTGGCAGTATCTGGATGCCGCGTAAATGGTGCCGTCGCCAGCTACCCAACCAGACCAGTTCTTATTTTCCGCTATCATTTCTGCAGAAATTGCAGATTGCGGCATATTAAATTCATCTCTTAAAATCTTGGTTAAATACCCTTTGTCTATAAGATTATTTAAATGATACAATGCTAGTATGTTTTCCATATCATGGCTGTATTCCTGTGTATGTAGTGTATTCGTAATTAGCGGTTGCTCGCAAGCTTTTAGATAGTCCCAAAAGCTATCTGCTTCCGTTTTCGTTGCCAATGCCGCAGCTCCTTCTGTGTGTGCTTGTGTGATTTTCTGATTGATATCGTCTAATTGTTCTTGAAAATCCGTAGTCATGTTGTAAATAGCCATAATGTTTGAATTTGTATTATTAGTACTTCCTTAAAAGTACAACGAAAACAGAACCTATTTTTACGTATAAATACTTGTTTTACAAAAGTTACAGGTTTTAATAGTTTTTACAGCGAAGAAATGACCTATAACGAATGAAGAATACTAATTCTGAAATTTGGCATGTACGGAAATATCCTTCCTTTTAATACAGAGGAAATTAAGAAGTACCATAGAGAGATATTACCAGCCATTTACACACTTGCAATACAGTCTAATTTAGGTTTTAAGAAAAGAATAGCCTTTAAAAAGTGGCCTACCAATCTATAGGAAAATAATCTTTTAAGAATTTTCCAGACCAATGTTTCCCTGTATTGATACCATCTATTAATGGATCCATAACACGTGCTGCGCCATCTACAATATCTAAAGGTGGTTGAAAATCGTGAACTTCCACTTTCTTTTTAGACAATGCAGCAGGATCTTCATCGGTAACCCAACCGGTATCTACGGCATTCATATAAATACCCGATTTAGCGAAGGTAGATGCCGAAGTATGTGTTAGCATATTTAAAGCTGCTTTTGCCATATTGGTATGTGGATGCCTATCTACTTTTTTAAATCTATGAAACTTTCCTTCCATTGCTGAAACATTGATAATGTGCTTTTTACCAGTGTTCTCTTTCATCATTACATTAGATAGACGATTGCATAAAACAAAAGGAGCAACAGCATTTACTAGCTGTACTTCTACCATTTCTGTGGTTTCAATTTCACCTAGTTTTAAACGCCAACTATTGGTTTTTCGTAAATCTACTTGTTGTAAATCTGCGTCTAATTTGCCTTCCGGAAAAACTTCAGCGGTCTGTAAGGAGTTATCAAAACTGTACGGAATTTGAGATAATTCTGCCGAGTTTCGTAAACCAATTCCTGGTTCTGGTCCGTGCCAAGTTACGGGCAACACATTGTTTTTATTGGTTTTTGAAGGACCAACACTTAAGTTCGTTAATTCTTCTAAACAACTTTCGTGATCTTTTAAGAGGGTTTGCGCAAGTTTAGGTAATTGATTTATGGGAAGCTTTTCATTTTCCATTAAATGAAAGTAAAAACCAGATGGTCTTCTTACGGTTTGCGCGGCATTATTGATTAAGATATCTAGACGGTTGTATTTCTGCTCTATATAATTACAGAAAATCTCTACACTTGGTATGTGTCTTAAATCGAGTCCGTGAATATGTAAGCGATCCCTCCAATCTGTATAGTCTTCTTCTTTAGAAAAACGGATGGCAGAATCGGCAGGAAAACGTGTGGTAGCAACTACAGTAGCACCCGAACGTAATAACATCAAAGTAATATGATACCCTATTTTTAATCTAGAACCTGTAATTACAGCAACTTGATCTTTTAAATCTGTAGTTTGAAAACGTTTTGCGTAGTTTAAATCGCCACAGTCGGTACACATGGTATCGTAAAAATGATGTAATTGTGTGAAAACCGTTTTACAAACGTAACAGTTTCTTGGAGATTCTAACTCTAAAGGTTTGTCTGGTATTGCGGCCGCTGCTAATAGTTTGGGAGCTACAAATAACGAAGCTTCTCTTGCAGAACGTATTCCAGTGGTTTTTCTAGCATGCGTATCTTTAGCAATCATTTTACGCTTTGCCGCTTTTTTAGCGTCTTTACGTCGGCGTTGAAACTCATCCCGATTTGGTCTAGACAATTCTCCAGCGACTTTATAAAGTGCAACGCGTTGTTCTTCTGGTAATTCGAAAAGCAAATTGGTATTTTCTAATAGCGTCTCTAGTGTTGTAATACAAGATGCTACGTCTACATTCGATTTATTTTCACTCATACCAATTCCTTCTATTTTTGGTCAAAGATAATGACACTTTTGGAAACCTAAACTATGGTATACTAAAAAAGCCTATCCAAATAAATGGATAGGCCTTTGTAAAACTTTAAGTATATATGTCTTAGATAACTTTTACGTTAACTGCATTTAATCCTTTGTTTCCTTCTTGTAAGTCAAATTCTACTTGGTCACCTTCTCTAATCTCATCGATTAATCCAGAAATGTGTACGAAGTGGTCTTTATCAACTCCTTCTTCAGTGATGAATCCAAAACCTTTAGTGTCGTTGAAAAATTTTACTGTTCCTTTGTTCATTGTAATGTAATTTATTATTATTATTTTAATACTTGGCAAAGATGGTGCCAATAATTGTAAGAAGCAACTATTAATTAACTAATTTTCAATTTATTGTAATTTAGTTGCAGCGTACTACCTTTTGCATCTTGTTTTTAAGCATCTGTTTTATAGCGGTTTATTCTAATTAGAATATAATATTACTCTTTCAACGACTTCATATCGATAACAAATCTGTATTTCACATCGCTTTTTAACATGCGTTGGTATGCGGTATTTATATCTTGTATGTTTATTCGTTCTATATCGGAGGTAATATTGTGTTTCCCACAAAAATCTAATAATTCTTGGGTTTCTTTGATTCCTCCTATTAAAGAACCTGCGACTGCTTTTCTTCCCATAATTAGCGGGACAGTCACCAATGCAGGATCTAATGGGCCTAGATACCCAATAACGACTAAAGTACCGTTGGTGTTTAATGTATTTATATACGGATTTAGATCGTGTGCATAAGGAACCGTATCTATTATGACATCAAAATGTCCTGCCACACTTTCCATTTGTGTGCTATCTTTAGAAATAATAACCTGATTTGCTCCTAAGCGTTTGGCATCTTTTATTTTATTTTCGGATCTGGAAAACAAGGTAACATGTGCCCCAAGTGCATGTGCTAATTTTATTGCCATATGTCCCAAACCGCCTAAACCTACAACAGCAACTTTACTATCTTTGGCAACTTTATAATGACGTAATGGAGACCAAGTGGTTATTCCTGCACACAATACAGGAGCAATACCAGCTAAATCTAGATTTTCAGGAACACGTAAAACATAAGATGCACTAACTACTATGGTTTCCGAATAGCCGCCATGTGTAGTCGTATCTAAATATTTGTCATAGCCGCCATAGGTACCAACCCATTCTGGACAATATTGCTCTACATCGTTTTTGCAATTAGCACAGGTTCTACAAGAATCTACCAAACAGCCAACAGCAACAATATCTCCTTTTTTAAATTTGGTAACCGCTGCTCCTGTTGTAACTACTTTACCAACAATTTCATGTCCGGGAACTACTGGATATTGGGTCATTCCCCAATCATTTCGCGCAAAATGTAAATCGGAATGACATACCCCACAAAACAAAATATCGATCTCGACATCTTCTGGTGTGACTTCCCTTCTATTTATTACTAAGGATTTTAAATCTGCTTCCGGAGATATTGTTCCATACGCTTTAATGCTGGTTGTTTTCATAATGCACTGGCTTTTAGATTACTATATATTAAATATAGTTATAAATAGTGAATTTTCAATTAATAATTATCTTAAATAGGACTGCCTCCTGTAGTATCTGCGCTTCAAAGGAATGGAAAATCACCAGATATTATAATTCCAAAATCCTATAAAAAACTATATTCGCGCCATGTGGATGTATTTAGGTTTATTGGCGGCACTTTTTTTGGGTTTACACAATCTGTGTAAAAAACATGCTGTACAAGGCAATGAAGTGTTCCCTGTGCTTTTGGGTACTATTGGTTCTGGGTTCTTGCTCTTACTTCCGTTATATATTGGGTCTATATATTTTCCTGAATATACCAAAGAAATAGGATTGCATATTACTAGTATTGCTTGGAAAATACACGGTTTTATTTTTATAAAATCGATGCTTATGGCTTCCTCATGGATTTTAGCTTATCAAGCTTTAAAACATTTGCCAATTACGATTGTAACTCCAATACGTTCGGCAGGTCCTTTCTTTACTTTTATAGGCGCTATTTTAATTTATAAGGAAACGCCTAACTTCTTACAATGGATTGGTTTTTTTCTTATTATTTTTTCCGTGATACTATATTCTAAAATAGGAAAAAAAGAAGGCATAAACTTTAAGAGAAACAAATGGATATTTGCTATTATTGGTGCCACCTTTTTAGGAGCTTCTAGTGGTTTATATGATAAGTTTTTAATTCAGAATTTAGCTTTAAATCCGCAAACCTTACAATTCTGGTTTTGCTGGTATACGGTTCTTATTTTACTGATTATTTTATCGGTAACCTGGTTTCCATTTGCTAAAAAACGAAAAGCGTTTAAGTTTCGTTGGACCATTATCGCAGTTGGTGTTTTATTAGTCGCTGCAGATTATTTTTACTTTAAAGCTTTGCAAGATCCAGATGCATTAATTATGCTATTATCTGCCATCAAACGTAGCCAATTAATAATAGCGGTAGTTATTGGAGGTTTGGTGTTTAAAGAGAAAAACAAGCGCAAGAAATTGATTCCGTTATTTGGTATTCTGATTGGTGTGTTTTTGATTTTATATTCGAATTAATACACACCACATAGTCTACTATTTCTATTCGATTATTATTTATAAATTAAAACAGTTAATACTACTTATTTCAATTCCTCCACCAACCATAAAGGTTGCTTATTAAATGCTTTCCAATCGTTTTGCAAAGCGGTGTATAATTTATCGATTTCGGCAAAGTCGGTTATGGTACTCTCTGTATCTGCTTTTAGTTTTAAAATGTAATCCATAAGTTCATAACACACGGTGAATTGTCCGCA
>JAGPUY010000354.1 GCA_018067265.1 Oceanihabitans sp.
TGTTTGCGCGATATTACCCAAACCAGTAGTCGTTCCTGTTTTTACAATATCATAATTTTGTCTAGCCGTATTAACATTGATTCTTGCTTGCTCCACACTTTGTTTTGCCTGTAAGTACGTGTTATTAATAGCTTCAAAATCATTTGCAGAGATTACCCCTTTATCAAACAATGCCTTTTGGCGATTATAACTAGCTTCTTGGGTTTGCAGGTTTATTTGCGAAGTTTGTAATACTGTTTGATTAATAGCAATACTACCTTTTGCATTGGTTAAAGAAGACACATTAGGAATTACTCTAATTTTAGCAATTAAGTCCCCAGCTTTAACATATTCACCAGCTTCAATAAATATTTCTTCTACCACTCCCGAAATATTCGATTTAATTAAAACTTCGTCTTTTGGTACAATACTTCCGGTTGCCACCGTTTTTACGGTTATGGTTTGTTCACTAGCAGTATCTGTGGTATAAGTAACTGGATCTTCTTGATTTTTTTGCCATAAGTAATATAGCGATCCACCAAAAACAGCAATAATAATTGCTAGTACGATTATAGTTTTGGTTCTTTTCATGAGTTTGAATTTATTGTTTTTTGATTGTAACGTATAACATCCTTCTTATTCTTGCAGGATGGTTTTTTAATTATTTGATTTCTTCTTTTGTTTACGGAATCCTTTTTTACTCCATACGTAAAGCGTCTACTGGTTTCATTTTGGTTGCACTATTTGCCGGAATTAATCCTGCTAATAAACCAGATACTACTAATATGAATAGCGCTATAAATATTACCGACATACTTACACTCGGATTTGCAAAGTTATCTACAGGACCACTTTGGTCTAGAATATAATTCATTATAAATATCACAAAGGCAGCAAAGGATATTCCTACCATTCCTGAAATAATAGTTAATAATAAACTTTCCTGTAATACTTGTGATTTGATCGTCCAAGGTGAAGCACCTAAAGCGCGTCGTACACCAATTTCTCTTGTGCGTTCTTTAACTACAATAAGCATGATGTTACTAATACCAATGATTCCGGACATCAATACCAAAGCACCAACAAAATAACCAACAAATCCTAGTATAGAAAACAGGCCATTAACACGACCAAATGCTTCCGATAAATCGAAATTACCAATAGCACGTTCATCTTCTGGATGTACTTTATGACTCGCTCGCATTAACTCTAAAATCTTTGCTTTTACAGAAGTTACGCTAGTACCGTCTTTCGCAGTAATTGCCATCCAACCTACACTATCACCTCTATTAAAAGCTTGTCCGAAAGTAGTAAAAGGCATGAAGATGGTATTGGCATCTTCTTCTTGATCCCCACTATTAGAAGCTTTAAAAGTTCCTATAACTAAAAAGTTTACGCCATTTATTTTAACATAAGTACCAAGCGCATCTTCGCCTTTATCATACATCGCCTTAACAACATCTTCGCCAATAACACATACTTTACGTTTGCTGTCAATATCGGAATAACTTAAAAAACGACCTTGAATAATATCCATAGGTTGTTGTTTTATATACTCTGGATAGTCACCATAAATAGTAAATGCTCCTGTTTTTGTTCCTCTAACTACATTATTTGCGCCATTATAACCACCTAATTGATGTCTAGGAGAAACATATCGCAATGCAGGAATCTCCCGTTTAAGTGTTTCTACATCTTCTAATTTAAAATTAAAACGTCTCCCTTTTGGTAAACCTTTATATGCTTTTGTGGTTCCTTGCGTCCACATAAACATGGAGTTTGTAGCAAAGTTTCCAAAATCTGCGGTTACCCCATTTCTTAAACCATTTGTTAATGCAAGAAGTAGCACTAGAATGGTAATTCCCCAAAACACACCAAAAGCAGTCAAAAAAGTTCTAAACTTATTTGCTGTAAGTGCTTGTAATATTTCGTCCCAACGATCTCTGCTAAACATATTATTCGTCTCTAAGTGCTACAATTGGTCTAATTTTAGCGGCTCTATATGCTGGAATAAATCCTGCTAAAGCGCCTGCAAATACTAAAATAAAAACGGTAGCTATTGCGGTATTAAAATCTACTTGTGGATATTTTATAAAATCACTTTCTATGAGTGGTCCCACTAGTTCTAGCAAACCTAACCCAAGAATTAGTCCGAATAAACCAGAAAACATAGTTACAAACACAGACTCTTGCAAGATCATACCTACAATAGACCAAGGTTGTGCACCAAGTGCTTTACGTATACCAATTTCTTTGGTGCGTTCTTTTACAATAATAAGCATGATGTTACCAACACCAACGACTCCTGCAATAATAGTACCTATACCTACAAACCAAAAAACGGCTGCAATGGTATCTACTAAAGAATATATTTTTTTCGCCTCTTCAAGCGTGTTATTCACTCGTACTGCATTGGTATCGTCTGGAGCAACAGTTTGTCTTAACTTTATTTCGGTTTCTATTGCAGCAGAAACCGCTTGAGATTCTGCTACTGCTTGGTCAAAATCGTCCGCCATTTTTAGCGTGAACATCATGTTACGAATATTATCTGCTCCATTAAAAGCTAATTGTGCTGTAGATAATGGAAGGAATACTTTGCTTTCATCACGTTCTCCTCCTGGATCATAAAAAACACCCACTACTTTAAAGGTAATACCATAAAGAGATATGTTTTTATTAATAGGATCTTCGCCTTTAAATAAATCTTGACTCACTTTATTACCAATGACAGCAACTTTTTTAGAGCCATCTACATCGGAAATATTAATAAAGCGTCCTTGGCTTACATCGGCATTTTCAATAAATTGATTTCCTGGTAAAATGCCTTGAATTCTATAATTTCCAGACTCATTTTTGTAATTTACTAATCCGCCCCAAATCGTATAGAAAGAAGATTCATGTTCTATATTATCTGCGTATTTATTAGATATTGCATTAAAATCAGCGTTTTTTAATTGAATACGCCTTCCCGGATTTAGTCCTTTGTATTCTTTAGTTGTTGTTCCAGCCCAAATACTCACCAAATTGGTTGCATCTCTTTGAAACTGTGATCGAACTCCATTTTGAATCCCAGTACTAAAACCTAAAAGTATTACTAATATAAAAATACCAGAAGCCACAGAAAGTCCCGTTAAAAAAGTACGAAGCTTGTTTTTACTTAAAGTTTCAAATATTTCTTGCCAACGTTCTAAATCAAACATGTGCTGAAGCTCTTATTTGTTCTACCTTACTATCGTCTATAATTAAACCATCTTTTAGGTTTACAATACGTTTTGTCATTTGTGCAATATCATGCTCATGTGTAACTACAAGTATTGTTTTTCCTTCGTCGTTTATCCCTTGAATAAGATCCATAACCTCATACGAAGTTTTGGTATCTAATGCACCCGTTGGTTCATCTGCTAATAAAACTTTAGGATCACTTGCCAATGCTCTCGCTATTGCAACACGCTGCTTTTGACCACCAGAAAGTTCGCTTGGTAAATGGTGAGACCATTCTGCCAAACCTACTTTTTCTAGATAGTGCATTGCTTTTTCTGCTCTTTCCTTTCGTTTTACACCTTGGTAGTATAATGGTAAGGCAACATTGTCTAATGCCGATTTGTAGTTTATTAAGTTGAAGGATTGAAAGATGAATCCTAAAAACTTATTTCTATAGTTTGCTGCTATTTTTTCGTTCAGATTTTTAATTGGAACGTCACCTAGCGTGTAGGATCCTTCGTCTGCTTCGTCCAACATACCCAAAATATTAAGTAAGGTAGATTTTCCAGATCCGGAAGAACCCATTATAGATACAAGTTCTCCTTCTTTTACACTAAAATTAATACCTTTTAAAACGTGCAGGGAATTATTCCCCATGTGGTAAGACTTGTGTAAATCTTTGATTTCTATCATGATGATTGATTGATGATTGATTAGCGGTACAATATTACATAAACCTTGAAATGATTTCTCCTAACAAACTGTTAAGAAATAATAACGCTGTAGTAGTAAGACTGTTAAAAAGAGGAAATGTTACAGTAAAATAAAACTATTCTGTTTTTGCGTTGGAAAACTTTTTATAAATGAAGAATGCAATTCCGCCAACTAAAATATAAGGTACTGCCATTAGATACACAATACCATCATTAACACCTGCTGCTGTAGCTTGTCCATCTTCGCTCTCTAAAACTGCACGACACATGGCGCATTGTGCATTTGTCTCTAGAAAAAAGAGCACCGAGAAAATAAAAAAAAATACTTTTTGTTTCATAACTATTGCAATAAAAGATGCTTTGACAAGCGCAGCATGACAACCAATTTAAATATAATAAGGTGAAATCATAAGATACACAATAACTCCCGTAACTGCAACATATAACCATAAAGGAAAAGTGATACGCGCTATTTTTTTATGTCTTTCAAAATTTTTAGTAATTGCTCTAACAAAAGTAATTAACACAAACGGAATGATAATAATGGATAATAGGATGTGCGTTATAAGTATAAAATAATAGACATATTTAACGATTCCTTCACCTCCAAATTTAGTAGAATCACTAGTCATGTGATAGGCTACATATAGCACTAAAAACACAGCAGAACAAAGTACGGCAGTAGTCATTAGGTTTTCATGAAGGACAACGTTTTTCTTTTTAATAGATAAAAATGCACCCACTAAAATCAAAGCAGTGAATCCGTTTATAGTAGCATAAATAGGTGGTAAAAAGGATAATGGTTCTACATTTGGTATTTTAACACCAAATAGAATGGCAACTACAATAGGAATAGCAATGGATAAAACAACGATCCATTTGTTATACTTTTTTTCTGCTTTTAATTTTTCTTGTTGATTCATAGTTTAACCCTTCCGTCATTATTCCAAAAAGGAACAAATCCACCGTCCCTAAATTAGGGACGGCATTTTATTATTAATATTATTCGTTTAGTAGTTTGTTGATGTCTTGCTTAAGGATGGTTATTTGCTGTTCTTGGCCATCATCATCCACGCCTTCTTCTTCAGAGATCATTCCGTTATAATAAATAACTGGATTTCCATTGACTATTCTAGAGCGAATAAAGCCATTTTTATCTACTAGCGCAAAGTTTCCGGAATGTTCAAAACCACCTTCTGCTGTTTCCTCTTCTGCGGTATATAAATTAAATCCTTGATTCGCTAGTTTATAGATTGCTTCTTGATCTCCAGTCATTAAATGCCAATTCGGATTTGTCATTTTATATTTTTCGGCGTACGCCTTTAATACTTCCGAAGTATCATGTTCTGGATTAATAGTAAATGAGGCTACACCAAAGTTTCTATTATCTGGAAAAGTATTTTGAATCTCTACCAAATTGCTACTCATTCTCGGGCAAATAGTAGGACAAGTTGTGAAGAAAAATTCGATCACATATACCTTACCAAGATAATCTTCGTTTGTAATTATTCTACCATCTTGATTTGCAAAACTAAAGCTAGGCACTTTTTTTGCTTCGCCATTTATTTCTAGAAAAGCCAAATCGGAAGTTCGTATCGTTCTGTCTTCATTAGACACACTAACACTTCTACTTTCCTCTCTAGTGATGTCATCACTTGTAATTCTGTCTACTATTTTAGGAACGAAAATAATTCCGAATACTAAAACAGTTAGCGCGATACCTATATATGAATAATTTGGTTTTTTGCTCATGTTGTTTATTTTAAATGCACTTCGACTGCGCTCAGTGTGACATTTTCAAGTATTTATTCGCTTACGTTTTTTAAATCGTTAGCTCTTCTGGTTTCGGAGTTAAAGTTTCCTTTTCGTTTTTGTCTGTATTCTGTAAAAAGGATTCTTACATCTTCACTCATTTTATTTTTCAATTCGGCCACCTCAATACAATCGTAGGATTTCATTTGGTAGGCTGGCTTGTTCTTTTGCTTTTCACTATCG
>JAGPUY010000358.1 GCA_018067265.1 Oceanihabitans sp.
GAAAATATTTTAGATATTAACCCAGAACTTTTGTAAATTGTACATATAAATATTATTATAATGAGAGGAAATTTAAAAGTAAGATTAATTATTGGACTATGCATAGCAGCTTATTTTGGCTTTAAATACTTCTCATCACAAGAGATAAATCCGTACACAGGAAAAAAACAAGCAATTTCATTGACGGTAGATGAAGAAATACAAATGGGCTTGCAAAGTAGAGACCAAATGGCTGCACAACATGGTGGATTATATCCCAATGAAAGTTACCAAGCTTTGGTAGACAATGTTGGAAACAAACTAATAAACAACAGTATTGCTAAAGAAACACCGTATAGATATGAGTTTCATTTATTGGCAGATCCACAAACGATAAATGCTTTTGCATTACCTGGCGGACAAATTTTTATTACCTACGCGCTATTTTCTCAGTTAGAAAACGAAGACCAATTAGCAGGCGTTTTAGGTCATGAAATTGGTCACGTACTTGGTAAACATAGCGCAGAACGCATTGCTAATAGTGAGCTATGGCAAGGACTTTCTACCGCAGGTTCTGTTGGTGGTGATGTTGGCGGATTAATTGGAGGTGTTGGTCAGAACTTGATTTTAAAAAATGGTCGTGGTGATGAATTAGAAAGTGATGATCTTGGCGTACGCTTTATGTTAAGAGCTGGTTATGACCCAGAAGAAATGATTGATGTTATGGAAATTTTAAAAGCTGCCGCTGGACCAAATCGTGTTCCAGAATTTCAAAGCTCGCATCCAGACCCAGACAATCGAATAGAAAAAATTAGAGAATCTATAGAAAAGTATAGAAGTCAATTTCAATAAAAAAAAGCCTTGAGATAACTCTCAAGGCTTTTTTTTATTGAAAAACGGAAAAGGAAATCATTATTTACCCAATGCGCTTTCAATGACCGCCATAGCTTCTGTAGCCTTAGATATTTTGGCATATTTTTTTGCCGTATAGCCATCTTTAGACTTAGAAGTTAATGTAGCTCCATGAGCTATTAAAAGCTTTAAAATTTTAGCTCTATTAAATTTTGCTGCATACATGGCCGGACTTAATCCATTCCATTTCTCATTAACATTTGCTCCTAAATCTAATAGCTTTTTTACCATTGTAAAATCGCCCTTAATTATAGACAAATGAAATGGACTAGCTTCCATAACCGTTTCTACATGGATTTGATTTTCAATTTCTAATGAAGGATTTGCATATAAAGTCCCAACAGTGAAACTTAATGCGATTGCTGATAAAATGATTGTTTTTTTCATGATGAATGATTTTAATTGATTGTTAATATGAATTTTAATTACATAATAAAGACGACATCCATTATTAAGTGTTACACAATAGCCAACAAATAACATTTAATTAACATACTGTAAACAAATACGTTATGCTGTTTTTAGTTTTATTTATCTAATAAACCGCAAGCAAATCACAAACTACTTTTTAATAAGCTTCCCTTTATTTAACATGCTATTTCTGTTATAATAAATTATATTTGAATACTAAATACTATCGTAACATGAACAAAAAAGTAATTCTTATGATTTTAGATGGTTGGGGAAAATCTCCTGACCCTAAAGTTTCAGCTATAGATAATGCGAATATTCCTTTTATAGATTCCTTATACACCAAGTACCCAAGTGCCACTTTACGTACAGACGGTTTACATGTTGGTTTACCAGAAGGACAAATGGGAAACTCGGAAGTTGGACATATGAATCTTGGAGCAGGACGTATTGTATATCAAGATCTGGTACGCATAAATTTAGCCGTAAAAAACAAAACATTAGCGCAAGAAAAAGTACTTGTAGATGCTTTTAATTACGCGAAACAAAACAATAAAGCAGTACACTTTTTAGGCTTACTTAGTGATGGAGGTGTACATTCTCATATTAGCCATTTATTAGGTTTGGTAGATGCTATTGAAGACGCCGGAGTTAAAAAATCTTTCATTCATGCGTTTACAGATGGTCGAGATGTAGATCCTAAATCTGGTTATGGTTTTGTCACAGAATTAGAAGCCCATTTAGAAAATAAAAACACAAAAATAGCTTCGGTTACCGGAAGGTATTATGCAATGGATAGAGATAAACGTTGGGAACGTGTTAAACTAGCCTATGACGCAATGGTTAATGGCGAAGGGGAACATACTACAAATATTTTGAAATCTATTCAAGAAAATTATGACAATGATATTACAGACGAATTTATTAAACCTATAATCGCTGTAGACGCATCTAACCAACCCATTGCAAAAATTGAAGAAGGCGATGTTATTGTGTTTTTCAACTTTAGAACAGACCGCGGAAGACAATTAACAGAGGCATTATCGCAAAAAGACTTTCATGAACAGAACATGCATAAATTAAACTTGCATTATGTGACCATGACCAATTATGATGATTCTTTTACAGGAATGCACGTAATTTATGACAAAGATAATTTAACAGAAACACTTGGTGAAGTATTAGAAAAACATCACAAAAAACAAATACGTATTGCCGAAACAGAGAAATATCCGCATGTTACTTTTTTCTTTTCTGGAGGAAGAGAAGCTCCTTTTGAAGGAGAAACTAGAATATTAAAAAACTCACCTAAAGTTGCTACCTACGATTTAAAACCAGAAATGAGCGCTTTGGAACTTACCGATGCGCTAGTACCCGAACTTGAAAAAGGAGAAGTAGATTTTGTTTGCTTAAACTTTGCAAATGGCGATATGGTTGGACATACCGGAGTTATGGCAGCTGCAATAAAAGCTTGTGAAGCGGTAGACACTTGTGTAGAAAAAGTAATAACTACTGCGTTAGAAAATGATTATACCACCATACTAATTGCAGATCATGGTAATTGTGAAACCATGATAAATCCAGATGGATCACCAAATACGGCACATACCACAAATCCGGTTCCAATTATTTTAATAGACAAAGATTTAAAACATATTAAGGATGGTATTTTAGGAGACATCGCTCCTACTATTTTAAAACTTATTGGTGTAGAGCAACCTAAAGCGATGACACAACATTCATTAATATAATACCTATGAAAAATTTATATTTTATTTTTATTGCTCTAATTTATTTTGGGTGTAAAGAACAGCCAATAAATGTAACTGTTCCGGATGAAGAGGAAGAGACAATTATGTTATTAGGACTAGCAAATGAAGAAGGCTTACAACAAGAACCTTTTAATAGTTGGTATACTACAACTTATGCCGATTATAAAGTAAATGATTCTTTAGTAGCGCTTATAAAACCAGAACTAACCGATGTTTCCATAAAACTATTTATGGGAACTTGGTGCGAAGACAGTCAACGAGAAACTCCTGGTATTTATAAAATTTTAGACGCTGTTCATTTTAATTTGAAAAACCTTCAATTAATTGCTGTGGACAGAGATAAAATAACCCCTCAAAAACTGGAAGAAAACCTAAATATCACGAATGTTCCAACCCTGATTTTTTTCAAAGATGGTAAAGAGATAAATAGAATAGTGGAATATCCTATAGAAAGTTTAGAACAAGATATTTTACATGTTTTAAGGAATCAACCTTACAAAAACGCTTATTTTGAAGAAGATTAATTTATATATTTGCAGCTAATGAATATCTATGATTTTAAACGATAAACTTATTCTTGCCATTGATTTTGATGGAACCATTGTAGATGATGCATATCCAAAAGTTGGGAAACCTAAACTTTTTGCTATTGAAACCCTTAAAAAACTACAAGCAGATGGTCATCGTTTAATTCTATGGACCTACAGATGTGGTGTGCCTTTAGAAGAAGCCGTTGCTTTTTGTAAAAGTAAAGGCATTGAATTCTATGCGGTAAATAAAAGTTTTCCTGAGGAGCAATTGGATGCATCGAAAAGCAGAAAAATTCATGCAGATTTATTTATAGACGACAGAAATATTGGTGGTTTTTTAGGCTGGGGAGAAGTATATCAATATCTTTCCAATCCAAAATACAACCAAAAAACACCACCAAAAAAGAAAGGATTCTTTTCCTTTTTAAAAAAAGACCACTAGCCTTTTATCAAATCAAAATACTGCCTATCCGTAGTTTCCCTATGGTCTGGATGTGCAATATTTACTAATGCTTTTACACGCTCTTTAATTGTTTTTCCATACAGATTAGCAATACCATATTCTGTTACTACATAGTGCACATGAGATCTAGTAGTTATTACTCCAGCTCCTGGTTTTAAATAAGGAACAATCTTGCTGACACCAGATTTAGTGGTCGCTGGTAATGCAATAATAGCTTTTCCGCCTTCACTTAAAGATGCACCTCTTATAAAATCTACTTGTCCTCCAACTCCAGAATACATGTGTGCTCCAATAGAA
>JAGPUY010000348.1 GCA_018067265.1 Oceanihabitans sp.
CGTTTTCTACATCCTTTTTTAGCTGGTAATTATAACCAAGTTCCACAAGTAATGCAGGATATTTTATAATGGATGTTTGCAGTAGTTCTTGAGCTTCCTCTAATTGCTCCAGTTGTTGGTGTGTTTTTACTAACTGTATAAGATGAATATAGTTACTTGGGTTATTTTTATATAGTTTTTTGTAAAGTATTTGCGCTTTTTCAAATTCTCCATTTTTATAATATTCTTTAGCCAAAAGATCTTCTTGGGCGAAAGCATGAAAACTGAAAAGAAAACAAATGATATATAAAAACTTCATAAGGTTATAGCAAGTACTTTGGGTAAATATAAGAAATGTAACTAGTAGATATTGTAAATATTAGGTTAAAAAAATGCCTGAAATATTATTTCAGGCATTAACCAATCTAAATAATTGTGCTATTAATCGATGTCAATTTAACATGATTCAAATACTTGATCGGGGCATTTTTGTATGGCTCTTATTATTTCGTTATTTTTTTTTGCAAATACATTAAATAGTAAAACGAAAAGAAACGAAGTCTTTTCCTTTTAAAGAAGGCTTAAAAAGCTGTGTTATAAAATTCAGTTTTTTTTTTGAATTAACCATATTAAATGGCATATATTCGTTAAACAACGTAATATTTTACCGTTTCATCGGAAAAGATGAGGGAATTTACTACACTTTCTGGGTTTTTAGAATACTATTTTAGTTGATAATTTTAAAACCTGTGTATGGAACTAATGCTTCCGGAATAACAATTCCGTCTTCCGTTTGGTAGTTTTCAAGAATTCCTGCTAGAACTCTAGGTAAAGCTAAAGAGCTTCCGTTAAGTGTATGTGCAAGTTCGTTTTTACCTTCGCTATTTTTAAAACGTAATTTTAAACGGTTTGCTTGGTAGTTTTCAAAGTTCGATACACTAGAAATTTCTAACCATCGGTCTTGTGCCGTTGAAAATAATTCAAAATCATAAGTCATTGCAGACGGAAAACCGGTATCGCCACCACAAAGTCTTAGTATTCTATACGGTAAATTAAGTTCTCTTAAAATGTTTTTTACATGTTCTATCATGCCGTCAAAAGCCGCATAAGAATTATCTGGATGCTCCACACGAATGATTTCTACTTTATCAAATTGGTGCAATCTATTTAATCCTCTCACGTGTGCACCATAACTACCTGCTTCTCTACGAAAACAAGGTGTGTAACCCGTAATACCAATAGGTAATTCGTTTTCGTTTAAAATAACATCTCTAAAGATGTTTGTTCCAGGAACTTCAGCAGTTGGGATTAAGTATAAATCATCGCGAGAATCATGATACATTTGTCCTTCTTTATCTGGTAATTGCCCCGTACCATAACAAGATGCCTCGTTTACTAAAAGCGGTAATTGGTATTCGGTATAACCCGCGTCTGTATTTTTATCTAAAAAGTAAGCGATTAAAGCACGTTGTAATCTAGCTCCTTTTCCCTTATATACCGGGAATCCAGCTCCAGCAATTTTATTACCAAGCTCAAAATCTATAATGTCGTATTTTTTTGCAAGTTCCCAATGTGGCATTGCGCCAGCATGCAAAGTAGGAATTTCTCCTTCTTTAAAAATTTCTTCATTGTCTTCTTCTGAATTTCCTTTCGGAACAGACGCATGAGGTACATTAGGAATTTTATATAACAAGTTGGTTAAAGCTTCTACTTTGGCGTTTAGTTTTTCACTTAGTTCTTTGGAAGCTTCTTTTAAATCTGAAGTTTTAGCTTTTAAAACATTTGCTTTTTCTGCTTGACCAGATTTATATAGTTCACCAATTTCTTTAGAGAGTGTATTGGATTCTGCAAGCGTACTGTCTAATTCGGTTTGAATTTGTTTGCGTTCTTCATCAAAAGTAATTACTTCTTCAATTATTTGTGTAGCATCAAAATTTCTTTTTGCTAAACGTGTAATTACTAAATCTTTGTTTTCTCTAATAAATGGTACTTGTAACATGTTTTGTTTTTTTGTTCTGAAATGTATTCCGATAGGATGGCGTAAAAATAAGAAATACTTTAGATTGCGCGTTATGTTTATTTGGTATTATCTAGTTTGGAAGGTAAAATCCATTCACTATGTTTAAAAGCACTCCAGGAAACAGATGCAATATCCACTTCTGGGTCGATATATGTAGTATATGGTCTTTTATTTACACTGACCTTACAGCTTACCAAAACGGCAATATCTTGGCCTTTTACAGCATATTCTTTTTTCAATCTTTGGGCAAACTGCCACATAGCGTCGGGATGCGTGCTTATTAAACGTTGTTGCTTTTTACTTAAATACTGGTCTAGTTTTACAAATATTGTTTTGTTGGCATTTTTGTCTTTTACTTGAAAGTTGATGTGAGCAGATTTGGATCTAAGCATCATGCGCCAAGACATTTTGTGTCCTTCTTCTGTCCATAGCACATTGTCTTTTATAAAGTGGTGTCGCAGTGGCAATGCAATTTGAAAGATAAAGTAAATGCTGAATAAAGCAACTAATGGTTTTTTATATTTTGGTTCTATTATTTCTGCATCGGTATAAAATTCTTTTTTCTTGAAAAAGATGTTTTTAATGGTTTGCGGATTAAAAAAGAATAAACTAAATCCTAAAGCTAAATATGGAAAAATAC
>JAGPUY010000360.1 GCA_018067265.1 Oceanihabitans sp.
ACTAAAAGATTTAGAGATAGTCACCCATGTAATTGTTGTTTTTTCTGCTTTTCTTGTCAAATTAATTGCGTTTATATCCCTTTTAATTTTTAAATAGAAAAGTTCATAAATGAAAAAAATCATTTACATAGCGCTGCTGTGCCTAACCACTATTGCCTTTTCTCAACAGAAAAAAACGTTAAGTAATGCAGAATTATCATTAGGGAGATTAGGAGCAGATTGCAGTGGTAGAGGTGCTTGTGCTTTTAATACAAGTACTACTAAAGCACAAGCAAACACACAAGTAACCTATAATAAAGACAACACGATAACTTTAATTATAGATAGAACTAAAATTACAAAAGAGGAAGAATATAAAATTGTTGGGCAATACCTTACTTCAACCTCTAAAGTAAATGAATTAACCTTTATTATGGAAGAGGATTTAACGCTAGAAGCAGAAACCAAAATAGGTTTGAAAATGGCAAATTATCTAACCAAAATAGCAAAGGGGAATTATCCAGTAGTAATTACAAAAGATACGTTTACTATAACTTTAAGACTAGAATAGTATGGTACAATTCATAAAACATTTAATAGCAATAGTACTCTTGTTGGTTATATCCTATTCTGGTTTTGCACATGTAAAACCAGAAAGTGATATCGCTATTGTTTTAAACGAATTAGAACAAGAAACACAAACGATAACAACAGAGTATCGTTTGAAAAATAAGAACTTACAAGAAAGACTAGCGGTGGTTAACAAAAAGCTTGTCAACGCAAACCGTATAAACAAGCAAGTTGCACTTCTAATACAAAAAGACCAATTACACGAACGATTAAAACGAAATGCGCTATCCGAAGCTAGTGATATTAGTAAAATACGCTATTTAAAGGGCTTGCAAATCATCAAAATATTGTATGAAAAAACCTTGAGTTTAGATCATCACTTTACATCTGTAGCTACTTTTAATGAAATTAATAATTTGAGCAATCCTAACCATTATCCTGAGTTTGCCAAAATGAAGGATGTCATTAGTAGTAAGCAAGATAAAAAAGCAGGGTTTAACTTATCGAGTATTTTAGGGGATAATATATATACTTCTGTGGTACATTCCATAGTATCCTTATTTACAAGTACCAGTTCTAGTCAAACGGAAAAAGAAGCCGATTTAAAAGAAGTAGAATGCATTTTAGATTTTACGCTACGCATGCATAATGATTTGAATACGATCTATTTTGAAACTGCCTTTCTGCAAAAGAGTAACGATAATATTATTATAGAATTGGAACAATTATTTGTCGATTTCACAAAACCTATTCAGTATAAAACACCTCTAAAAGAATGTCGAAATGCAGATGATTGGGACGCTGTTAGAGACAATCTAAATGGTTTTCTGGAAGAATTAAACAAAGTCATAAGTGATGATGCACAACGTTACAAAGCACATAAAATGCAAATAAATTTGGAGTTTCCTATTGATAGATTATTACAATTTATAACCCAATATAATTCGCATATCAATCAAGGTGCAAAATTCTATGAAAAGTTTGGCATTATGCTAAATAGTTATGAAAATGAAAAACAATGTGCTTCAAAAATACCTGCAGAATACAAAACCTTAAAAGAAAACATAAAAGTCAGTATTGATAAATTTAATACCGCTTACAAACCCGTTGAAATTAATGGAAGTAAAATGAAGCAAGTCCTTTACGGAATTAATGAATATGATTAATTTCTTTATTTTACATGGGAAAAGCTATTGGGTCAAATATTAGGTATTTAACGATAGAAACATTAGGTTATAGATGCAATTAACACAGGACTTCAAAATAGATTTATTTAATTTTGAAAGGTCTGAAGAAGTGTCTCGACTACTATCGATTAATTAATAAAAAGAATATAAAAAATGAAAATACCGTATAACCTTCTAGGTTTATTTTTAGTATTAAATCTTGTAGCATGTAAAGAAACTACAAAAAAAGAAACCGCTAATACTGTGGAAGTAGAAACGTCTGAAACACAATATAACATCCCAGATTCTTGGGTACAAGAAAGAGTGGCGAAAGCGAATAAAAGACTAAATACTACAGAAGCAGGTAAAGTATTATGGAGTGCTATGGAGGCACATGGCGGATTAGATAAATGGTATGGTAATGGTTATTTTTCTTTACGCTTTAATTACCAACCCGTAGATGGTAAAGGAATTAGAGATTCTTACCAAACCATTGATACTTGGAGCAATAAAGCAAGACATAATAGTATTACAGATCCAACCTCTATTTTTGGTTGGGATGGTCAAGAAGCTTGGATAAAAGCAAAAGACAGCACATCCTTTGCTTATGATACTAAATTCTGGGCTTTAACACCATTGTATTTTTCAGGGCATCCATTTGTCTTGGATGGCGTAGGTGTGAATCTAGAATTATTACCAGAACAAGAATTTCAAGGGAGCCTGCAAAAGGTTATAAAAGCAACATATGATGCTGGTGTAGGTGCCGCTCCAGATGATTATTATATTCT
>JAGPUY010000349.1 GCA_018067265.1 Oceanihabitans sp.
TGCCTATTCAAGGTGGAAAGGCAAGTATTTTAAGAGCTGGTTTACCCTTTGAAATCCAGCCACGTTTTAGTCCAGACGGCAAACAGATTTCGTTTACAAGCGATGCTGGTGGAGGCGATAATATCTGGATTATGGATATAGATGGTAGCAATGCAAAGCAGGTCACTAAAGAAAATTTTAGACTTTTAAATAATGCTATTTGGACTCCTGATGGAAATTTTCTTATCGCTAGAAAACACTTTAGTTCTAAAAGATCTTTAGGCGCTGGAGAATTATGGATGTATCATACCTCTGGAGGAAGCGGATTGCAACTAACGAAAAAGAAAAATGAGCAGCAAGACGTTAATGAACCAAGTCTGTCTTCGGATGGAAAACATTTATATTATAGTGAAGATGTTTATCCTGGCGGATTTTTTCAATACAACAAAGACCCAAACCAACAAATCTATGTCATAAATGCATACGATATGGAAACTGGTAAAACCGAAAGAATTACAGGAGGACCTGGAGGTGCTGCAAGACCACAAATTTCAAGAGATGGTAAAAAGCTTGCTTTTGTAAAACGCGTTCGCACAAAAACAGTATTATATATTCATGACTTAGAAACTGGTGAAGAATGGCCTATTTATGATACATTGAATAAAGACCAACAAGAAGCTTGGGCTATTTTTGGTGTGTATACCAATTTTAATTGGATGCCAAATAATGAAGATATTGTGTTTTGGTCTGGCGGAAAAATACACCGAATTAACACCAACACCTTGAAAGTAACAAATATTCCTTTTCAAGTAGACACAACCATTAAAATAGCCAAAGCAATAGAAGTCGATACTCCTGTTGCTCCAGACACTTTTGACGCTAAAGTGATTCGTCATTTGGTAACCTCTCCGGATGAGAAGACTGTTGTTTTTAATGCGCTTGGTTATTTATGGACCATGAAGATGCCAAACGGAACTCCGAAACGACTTACTTCTGGAACTGATTTTGAGTTTGAACCCACCTTTTCTCCAGATGGAAAAAACATTACTTATGTTACTTGGAATGATGAAAACCTTGGAGCCATTCATACTATTTCTGTAACTGGAGGAACTTCTAAAAAATTAACCAAAGAAAAAGGCATCTATAGATCACCTGCCTATTCTATAAATGGAAACCAAATTGTTTTTAAAAAGCAATCTGGAAATACAGCGCAAGGAAGGACTTTTACAAAAAATGACGGCTTATACACCATGGATACCAATGGAAATAATATTCAGTTTGTAACTAAAGAAGGAGACTTCCCTATTTTTAATGCGGAAGAAAATCGCGTTATTTATCAAAAAGGCGGTATGTTTTTTGGTGCCATCACCAAAGAATTGAAAAGTGTCGATTTAAATGGAAAAGACGAACGTGTTTTAATTAAATCGGAACACGGAAATCGAATCGTTCCTAGTCCAGATGGAAAATGGGTTGCTTTTATCCATCTGCACCAAGTATATATGGCGCCAATGCCACACGCTGGACAAACTATAGATTTAAACGATACCTCAAAATTTGTACCTATTACCCAACTTTCCAAAGATGCAGGTATCAATTTGCATTGGTCTACGGATAGTAAAAAGGTACATTGGACTTTAGGAAACACCTATTTTACAGCAGAAGCTTCCGAAGAAACCAAATTAACAGAAACAGGAATTACAATTAATATGGTTGTAAAAACGGATAAGCCTGAAGGAATCATCGCATTTAAAGGTGCTCGACTTATTACTATGGAAGGCGATCAAGTTATTGAAAACGGAACTATTATTATAAAAAACAATAAAATTGAAGCTATTGGAAATGCTTCAGAAATCACTATTCCTTCCGAAGCTAAAATTTATGATGTTACTGGGAAAACCATTATGCCAGGAATGGTAGATGTGCATGCACATATTGGAGCCTTCCGTGCAGGATTAACCACACAAAAACATTGGCAATTTTATGCGAATCTAGCTTATGGTGTTACTACTTCCCATGATCCTTCTGCCAATTCGGAAACTGTTTTTGCCCTTTCCGAATTACAAAAAAACGGAAGTTTAGTAGGTCCACGCCTCTACTCTACTGGATTTATATTATATGGTGCCGATGGTGATTTTAAAGCAACTATCAATAATTTAGAAGATGCACGTTCATCAATTCGACGCACAAAAGCGTTTGGCGCATTGTCTGTTAAAAGTTATAATCAGCCAAGACGTGAGCAACGACAACAAGTACTTCAAGCCGCTCGTGAAGAAGGCATTTTTGTGGTTCCCGAAGGCGGATCAACATTTTATCATAATTTAACTATGATTATGGATGGACATACCGGAGTGGAACATAATATTCCCGTTGCTCCTGTTTATAAGGATGTTTTAGAGCTTTGGGGAAATAGTAATGTTGGTTATACGCCAACACTTATAGTAAATTATGGCGGATTAAATGGGGAAGTATATTTCTATCAGCATACCAAGGTTTGGGAAAATGAAAAATTACTAAAATTTATGCCTAGAGCGATTATAGATTCTAGATCCAGACATCGTACTATGGCTCCAGAAGAAGAGTACAAAAACGGGCATATTCTGGTTTCTGAAACTTGTAAAGCTTTGACAGATGCAGGTGTAAAAGTAAATCTTGGCGCGCATGGCCAATTACAAGGTCTTGGTGCACATTGGGAATTATGGATGTTACAACAAGGTGGTATGACCAACCATGAAGCACTAAAAGCGGCAACTATAAATGGTGCCGATTACTTAGGAATGCATGCAGATATTGGTTCTTTAAAAGAAGGAAAACTTGCCGATTTAATTGTAATGGCCGAAAATCCATTAGAAGATATTCGAAATTCGGAAAGTATTATTTATACCATGATAAATGGTCGTTTATACGATACCGAAACCATGGATGAAATTGGAAACTATTCCAAAAAGCGAACGCCATTTTATTGGGAAAACAATAAATACCATGCAGGTTTTCCTTGGAATGAAGACAGTGAGAATTTTACTCGAGGTGCTTGCGGCTGTCACTTAGGCACACATTAAAAATTAATAAAACCGAATCTTAATGAATTCGGTTTTTTTTTGTTATACTAGAGTAAAGAAATTAAACAATATATGACGCAAGTAAAAATGGTAATTACAGATATGGATGGTACCTTATTAAATTCCAATCATGAAGTTAGCCGCAGGTTTTTTGCTATTTTTAAAGAATTAAAAAAGCAAAACATTTTGTTTGTTGCAGCTAGCGGAAGACCTTATTACAGCATTACCACAAAACTAGAAGCTATAAAAGATGACATTATTATTGTTGCAGAAAATGGTGGATTAGTTTTAGAGAAAGACACCTTACTTTTATCTAATGCTATTGCTAATGAAAAACTTTCTAAACTCTTCATTATTGTGAATCGTATAGAAAATACTTTTCCAATGTTTTGTACGAAACACCAAGCGTATATAAAAAGAGCTTCCGCAGATATGATTCAAGTATTTTCGGAATATTATTCGAACTATACAATTATCGATTCTATAGAAGAAATTAAAGATCCAGTGATTAAAATTGCGCTTTATCATCCTACCAATTCGGAAGCGAACATTTATCCTTTTGTAAAACATTTATCTCCGGAATATAATGTAGTCGTTTCTGGAAATCATTGGGTAGATATTTCGGAAGCACAATCTAACAAAGGGCATGCTCTACGTTTTCTTCAAAAAAAGTACGATATAAGTCCTTCGGAGACGATGGCGTTTGGCGATTACAATAATGATTTTGAAATGCTACAAGGTGCAAGTTATAGTTATGCTATGGAAAATGCGCATGAAAATATTAAAGCGGTTGCGAATTATCAAACTACAAATAATGATGATTTTGGTGTGGAACGTATTTTAGAACAATTAGTTTCCAAAGGCGGTTAATACTAAATCCCTTCCGGAAGCATGATTTCTATGTTGACAAAGATAAATACCCTGCCAAATGCCTAGGTTTAGTTTTCCGTTTGTTATTGGAATTTGAACCGAAGTTCCCATTAAAGATGCTTTAAGATGTGCAGGCATATCATCATCACCTTCATAGGTATGTTTGTAATAGGGCTGATTTTCTGGAACCATTGTATTGATATGGCTTTCAAAATCTAATCTAACTGTTGAATCTGCATTTTCGTTTATGGTTATACTTGCAGAAGTCTGTTTGATAAAAACCTGTAATTGTCCGATTCGGATTTTACTAATTTCGGATAGAGCCGATTCTATTTGCTCTGTAATGATATGAAATCCTCTAGAATAGGGTTTCAGTG
>JAGPUY010000383.1 GCA_018067265.1 Oceanihabitans sp.
AATCCTTATCTTTTACATTTATATGGAATAAGCGAATCATTCTAATTTTATATTTTAGTTAGTTATTTAGGGATTCTATAATTTTTGGTTAAGAATGATAAATAATCGTCTATTCTACCAGTCCATTTTTAAAGGAACTATAATTTTTTATAGTTCCTTTTTGATTTAGCTATTTGAAAACAATTATTAATTTCATACTTTGCAATCCTTCTAACTAAATTTTCCTAATGACAAAGATTACTCGACTTTTTGATTTTCCGCATTATCAACTTGAAAAATATAATTTAGATGCTGCACTAGTAACTAAAAAAGATGGCAAGTGGATAGCGACATCTACCAAAGAATATGTAGATAAAGCGAATGCAATTAGTAGGGCTTTGTTAAAAATGGGAATTCAAAAAAATGATAAAATCGCCTTAATTTCTACCACAAATAGAACAGAATGGAATATCATGGATATTGGTATCCTACAAACAGGAGCCCAAAACATTCCTATTTATCCAACTATTTGTGCCGAAGATTATGAATATGTATTAAATCATAGTGAAGCAATTTACTGTTTTGTATCGGATGCAGATGTTTTAAAAAAAGTACGTCAAGTACAAGCTAATACAAAATTAAAAGAAGTGTACTCTTTTAATCATATAGAAGGATGCAAACATTATTCTGAATTATTTGAACTTGGTAAAGACGAAAGTACGCAACACGAAGTCCAAGCTAGAAAAGACGCTGTACTTCCTTCCGATTTAGCAACCATTATATATACCTCAGGTACCACAGGAAAACCTAAAGGTGTGATGCTCTCGCATAACAACATCACCAGTAATGCCTTAGATGCTTCCGATCGACTACCATTTATCGATGACAAAGAAAATAGAATCTTAAGTTTTTTACCCATTTGTCATGTCTTTGAACGCGTACTTATTTACTTATACCAATATGCAGGAGTAACCATATACTTTGCAGAAGGAATAGATAAAATTGGCGAAAACGCTAAAGAGATTAAGCCAAACTTAATGAGTGTTGTACCACGATTATTGGAAAAAGTGTATGATAAAATTATTGCAAAAGCAGAAGATTTATCTGGCATAAAAAAAGCACTTTTCTTTTGGGCTGTACGTCTAGGCGAAATATGGGAACCGTATGGTGCAAATGGTGCATGGTACGAGTTTAAACTAAAAATTGCGAACAAACTTATATTTAGTAAATGGCGAGAAGCACTTGGAGGCGAATTAAATACCATGGTCTCTGGTAGTGCTGCTTTACAAACTAGATTAACTAGAGTGTTTTCGGCCGCCGGAATGCAAGTAATGCAAGGTTACGGACTTACAGAAACTTCTCCTGTTGTTTCGGTAGAAATGTATGCCAACCATCATTTTAGAGTCGGTACTGTAGGAAAACCAATTAAAAATGTAGAAGTAAAAATTGCCGAAGATGGCGAAATACTAGTAAAAGGACCAAACGTTATGATGGGTTATTACAAAGATCCTGAAAAAACAAAGGAAGTAATGACTGGAGACTTTTTTCATACTGGAGATAAAGGAGAAATTGATGCGGATGGCTTTTTAAAAATTACAGGTCGTAAAAAAGAAATGTTTAAAACCTCTGGTGGTAAATATGTAATTCCTCCACTTTTGGAAAACGAAATGAAACAATCCCTTTTTATAGAACAAATCATGGTTGTTGGTGAAGGAGAAAAAATGCCAGGAGCAATCATACAGCCCAACTTTGATTTTATTAGGGATTGGATAAGTCACAAAAAACTGAACATTGGTACATCCGATGCGGATATTGCAACTTCACAAGTGGTAATTGATCGTATTCAGGAAGAAATAAACGAATACAATCTACATTTTGGAAAATGGGAACAAATTAAACGTTTTGAACTTACTCCAGAAGTTTGGTCTATAGATTCGGGACACTTAACTCCTACCATGAAAATGAAAAGAGAAGTTATTAAAAAGATACACCAAGATCTTTACGATAAAATTTACAGATAAATACCAAAAAGCTCCTATCCTATGGGAGCTTTTTAATTTCTACACAATATTTTTCAAATTTATTATGCACGCATAGTATATTTTTGTATATTTGGGAATCTAAAATTTCTAAATGAAAGATGCAACAATAGACTATGTACTAAGAACCACATGGTTAGCTGTAAACAAAATGTATAATGAAGAAGCTTCAAAGTTTGATAGCACCATGGCTACAGGTTTTGCTTTATTAAGCATAGATCCTGAAAATGGTACACCTTCCACTTCTTTAGGCCCAAAAATGGGTATGGAAGCAACAAGCTTATCTCGTACGTTAAAAAATATGCAGGAAAGAGGTTTAATAGAACGTAAACCCAATCCCGAAGATGGTCGTGGTGTTCTCATTTTTTTAACCGAGTTTGGTAGAGAAAAAAGAAACTACTCCAAAGAAAAAGTACTAACCTTTAATGAAACTATTAAAGCAAACGTAGCAACTGAAGAATTAGATAGTTTTTATAAAGTAGCAGAAATCATTAATAACATGATTTCCAACAAAAAAATATACAACAAAAAAGAACATACCTTAAAATAACATGAGCAAACGTAGAATTAAAAAAGTTGCGATTATTGGTTCCGGAATTATGGGAAGCGGTATCGCTTGTCATTTCGCCAATATTGGCGTAGATGTATTATTATTAGACATTGTTCCTAGAGAACTAAACGACAAAGAAAAAGCTAAAGGACTTACTTTAGAAGACAAAGTCGTAAGGAACAGATTAGTAAATGATGCCTTAACCGCATCTTTAAAATCGAAACCGGCTCCTATTTACAGCCAAGCTTTTGCAAGTCGTATTACTACAGGAAACTTAGAAGACGATATTGCTAAAGTGGCAGACGTAGATTGGATTATGGAAGTTGTAGTAGAAAGGCTAGATATTAAAAAAATAGTTTTTGAAAAACTAGAAAAATACAGAACTCCTGGAACCTTAATTACATCGAACACTTCCGGAATTCCAATTAAATTCATGAATGAAGGACGTAGTGAAGATTTCCAGAAACATTTCTGTGGAACACACTTCTTTAATCCTGCACGTTACTTAAAACTATTCGAAATCATTCCAGGGCCAAACACAGATGCATCTGTTCTTGATTTCTTAAATGAATATGGCGAAAAATTCTTAGGTAAAACTTCGGTTGTTGCTAAAGATACTCCTGCTTTTATTGGAAACAGAGTTGGTATTTTCAGCATACAAAGTTTATTTCACGCCGTTAAAGATTTAGATTTAACGATTGAAGAAGTAGATAAATTATCTGGACCAGTAATTGGTCGTCCAAAATCGGCAACCTTCCGTACCGTAGATGTTGTAGGTTTAGATACTTTGGTTCACGTGGCAAACGGAATTAGAGAAAACTGCCCAAATGACGAACGTTTAGCGTTATTTGAATTACCAGATTTCATCCATACCATGATGGAAAACAAATGGTTAGGAAGTAAAACAGGACAAGGATTTTATAAAAAGAATGTTTCCGCCGATGGGAAAAAAGAAATTTTATCTCTGGACTTAAACACCTTAGAATATCGTTCTGCAAAACGCGCAAAATTTGCAACTTTAGAATTAACGAAAACGATTGATAAAGTTGTTGACCGTTTTAAAGTACTAGTAAAAGGAAAAGATAAAGCTGGTGAATTTTACAGAAAAAGCTTCACCGCATTATTTGCTTACGTATCGAATCGTATTCCTGAAATTTCAGACGAGCTTTACAAGATTGATGATGCTATGAAAGCTGGTTTTGGTTGGGAACACGGACCTTTCCAAATTTGGGATGCTATTGGCGTAGAAAAAGGAATCGAATTAATGAAAGCGGAAGGTTTAGAACCTTCTACTTGGGTTAATGATATGGTTGCTTCTGGTAACACTTCCTTTTATTCGGTAAAAGAAGGATCTTCTTTCTTTTATGACATTCCTTCTAAAAAACAAACTAAAATTCCTGGTCAAGATAGTTTCATTATCCTAGATAATATCAGAAAAACAACCGAAGTGTTTAAAAACTCTGGTGTTGTTGTAGAAGATTTAGGAGACGGTATCCTTAACCTAGAATTCCAATCTAAAATGAACACCATTGGTGGAGACGTTTTAGCTGGATTAAATAAAGCTATTGATTTAGCCGAAAAAGACTTTGCTGGTTTAGTAGTTGGTAACCAAGCTGCAAACTTCTCTGTTGGCGCAAACATCGGGATGATTTTCATGATGGCTGCAGAACAGGAATATGATGAGCTTAACATGGCTATTAAATACTTCCAAGACTCTATGATGCGTATGCGTTATTCTTCTATCCCAACGATCTCTGCTCCTCACGGAATGGCTTTAGGTGGTGGTTGTGAATTATCCTTACACGCAGATAAAGTAGTTGCAGCAGCAGAAACCTACATGGGACTTGTAGAGTTTGGTGTTGGTGTGATTCCTGGTGGTGGAGGTTCTAAAGAAATGGCTTTAAGAGCACAAGACCTTTTCCATAAAGGAGACGTGCAATTAAACGTTTTACAAGAGCATTTCTTAACTATCGCTATGGCAAAAGTATCTACTTCTGCTTATGAAGCATTCGACTTAAACCTTTTACAAAAAGGAAAAGATGTTGTTGTTGTAAACAAAGACCGTCAAATAGCAGTTGCAAAACAACACGCTATATTAATGGCTAATTCTGGTTATACACAACCTGTTAAAAGAGATGACATTTTAGTTCTTGGTAAGCAAGCATTAGGAATGTTTTTAGTAGGAACAGATGCTATGGAAGACAGCCACTACATTTCTGAACACGATATGAAAATCGCAAATAAATTGGCTTACGTTATGGCCGGTGGAGATCTATCGGAACCAACACGTGTAACAGAACAATATTTATTGGATTTAGAGCGTGAAGCTTTCTTAAGTTTATGTACAGAACGTAAAACTTTAGAACGTATTCAGCACATGTTAACCAAAGGGAAACCGTTACGTAACTAGAAAAAAGAATAAAGAGAATAGAAAAGAGAGACTATTACGGAAATATTTAGAGGCAGATTTGAAAGTCTTTTTTCTCTAATCTATTTTCTCTTTTCCTATCTAAAAAAAACAATAGAACTATGAAAACCGCATATATAGTAAAAGCATATAGAACCGCAGTTGGTAAAGCACCAAAAGGCGTGTACCGTTTTAAAAGAACAGATGAATTGGCAGCAGAAACCATCAAGTATATGATGAAGGAATTGCCAGGTTTAGACCCAAAGCGTATTGACGATGTTATTGTTGGTAACGCAATGCCAGAAGGTTCACAAGGTTTAAATATGGCACGTCTAATCTCTTTAATGGGATTAGATATCGTAGATGTTCCTGGTGTAACTGTCAACCGTTTTTGCTCTTCTGGAGTAGAAACTATTGGTATGGCAACTGCAAAAATACAAGCCGGAATGGCAGATTGTATTATTGCTGGTGGCGCAGAAAGTATGAGTAGCGTACCAATGACTGGTTTTAAACCTGAATTGAATTACGATATCGTAAAATCTGGTCACGAAAATTATTATTGGGGAATGGGAAATACTGCTGAAGCTGTTGCTAAACAGTTTAAAGTATCTCGTGAAGACCAAGATGAGTTTGCATATCATTCACATATGAAGGCATTAAAGGCGCAAGCTGAAAATCGTTTTCAAGATCAAATAGTTCCTATTGAAGTAGAACAAACATACATTGATGCTAACGGAAAGAAAGCAACAAAATCGTACACCGTAACTAAAGATGAAGGACCTCGTGCAGGAACTAGCAAAGAAGCTTTAGCAAAACTTAGAGCAGTATTTGCTGCTGGAGGAAGTGTTACCGCTGGTAACTCGTCTCAAATGAGTGATGGTGCTGCTTTTGTAATGGTGATGAGTGAAGACATGGTGAAAGAACTAGGTTTAGAACCAATTGCAAGAATGGTAAATTATGCTGCTGCAGGTGTGGAACCACGTATTATGGGTATCGGACCAGTAAAAGCAATTCCGAAAGCATTAAAGCAAGCAGGACTAAAACAAGACGATTTAAGCTTAATTGAATTAAACGAAGCTTTTGCTTCGCAATCTTTGGCGGTAATAAGAGAGTTAGGTCTTAACCCAGATATTATTAACGTAAATGGTGGTGCCATTGCATTGGGGCATCCATTAGGATGTACTGGAGCAAAACTATCAGTACAACTTTTTGATGAAATGCGTAAGCGTGACATGAAAGGTAAATATGGTGCAGTTACCATGTGTGTTGGTACAGGTCAAGGCGCTTGTGGAATATTTGAATTTCTTAATTAAAAAAAAGAAAAGAGAACAAAGAGAAAAGACTTATGTGTGCTAAACAAAGACATAATTACAGAAACTTAAAAATTTGGAAACTCGGATTAGAGATAACAAATAATATTTCTGATGTATTATTAAACTTTCCAAAGCACGAAAGATACGATTTAAGTTCTCAAATTAGTAGATGCTCTGTTTCAATGCCAAGTAACATTGCAGAAGGATCTTCTAGAACTGATAAATCTTTTAGTCATTTTTTAGGTTCTTCTTTTGAATTAGGAACTCAATTATTAGTAGCAAAACATAGAAATTATATAAACGAAAACAATTTAAAAATACTTGAAGAAAAAATAGAAGAATTCCAAAGAATGACGATGGGATTTCAAAATGGACTAGGTTAAGTCTAATTTCTATTTTCTTTCTTCTATAATCTAATTAAAAAATATGGAAACAACTGAAAAAGACATCTTAAGAGGTGGTCAATTCTTAGTAAAAGAAACAAAATGCGAAGACGTGTTTACTCCTGAAGATTTTTCAGAAGAACAAACGATGATGAAGGAATCTGTAATGGAATTCAACGATCGTGAAATCATCCCTTATAAAGCACGTTTTGAAGCTAAAGATTATGCATTAACCGAAGAGGTTATGCGTAAAGCTGGAGACATGGGCTTTTTAAGTGTAGCTGTTCCTGAAGCTTATGGCGGAATGGGAATGGGATTTGTTTCTACAGTATTAACTTGTGATTATATTTCAAGTGGAACTGGTTCTTTTAGTACTGCTTTTGGTGCACATACAGGAATTGGTACGATGCCAATTACATTATATGGTACAGAAGAACAAAAACAAAAATACGTACCAAAATTAGCGTCTGGTGAGTGGTTTGGAGCTTACTGTTTAACAGAACCTGGAGCAGGATCGGATGCAAATTCTGGTAAAACAACTGCGGAACTTTCTGCGGATGGAAAATCGTATAAGATTAACGGACAAAAAATGTGGATCTCCAATGCAGGTTTCTGTAGTTTGATGATTGTTTTTGCTCGTATTGAAGGTGATAAAAATATTACTGGTTTCATCGTAGAATATAATGGCGATACACCAAATGGAATTACTTTAGGGGAAGAAGAACACAAATTAGGTATTCGTGCTTCATCTACACGTCAAGTTTTCTTTAACGATTGTGTTGTTCCTGCAGAAAACATGTTAGCTGGTCGTGGCGAAGGTTTCAAAATCGCTATGAACGCACTTAACGTTGGACGTATTAAATTAGCTGCTGCTTGTTTAGATTCACAACGTCGTGTACTATCGATCGCTGTAAATTATGCTAATGAGCGTAAACAGTTTAAAACAAGAATTTCAGACTTTGGTGCTATTAAAACCAAAATAGCAGAAATGGCTGCCAGTGCTTATGCTGGTGAATCTGCAACCTATAGAGCTGCTAAAAATATTGAAGACAGAATCGCGATGCGCGAAGCTGCTGGAAATACACATCAAGAAGCAGAATTAAAAGGTGTTGAAGAATATGCTATTGAATGTTCTATCTTAAAAGTTGCTGTATCCGAAGATGTACAAAATTGTGCAGATGAAGGTATTCAAATTTTTGGTGGAATGGGATTCTCTGAAGAAACGCCTATGGAGTCGGCTTGGAGAGATGCTAGAATCGCACGTATTTACGAAGGTACTAACGAAATTAACAGAATGCTTTCTGTTGGTATGCTAGTAAAAAAGGCAATGAAAGGTCATGTAGATTTATTAGGTCCTGCTTCTAAAGTACAAGAAGAACTAATGGGAATTCCTTCTTTTGAAACTCCGGATTACTCAGAGTTATTTTCAGAAGAAAAAGAAATGATTAAAAAGTTGAAAAAGACTTTCTTAATGGTTGCTGGTGGAGCGGTTCAAAAATACGGACAAAACTTAGAAGATCACCAACAATTATTAATTGCAGCTGCAGATATCTTAATTGAAATCTATATGGCAGAATCTGCAATTTTAAGAACAGAGAAAAATGTGAAGCGTACTAGCGAAAAAGAGCAATCTGCTCAAATCGCAATGGCGAAATTATATTTATATCACGCTGTAGATATCGTAGAAGAAAAAGGAAAAGAAAGTATTATTTCTTTTGCGGAAGGAGACGAACAACGTATGATGTTAATGGGACTTAAACGTTTTACAAAATATGCAAACTATCCAGATATCGTAGATTTACGTATCGAGATTGCTGAAAAAGTAAAAGCAGAGAATAAATACTGCTTCTAATTATTTAAGACTAATTAGAGAAAAGCCACTTCAAATTGAAGTGGCTTTTTTTATTTTCATTATTTTAGAGAAAAATTAAACGCATGAAAAATCTATTAATCGTAATCACTTGTTTTGTAGCAACTTCTTGTTTATCTCAAAAAAAAGATGGCTTGTTTAAATCTAAAAACAACTTTACAAAACAAGACACTTTAAGAGGAAGCATCACTCCAGAAAGAGAATGGTGGGATTTAACCTATTACCATTTAGATATAAAAGTAAATCCAGACGAAAAAACTATTGGCGGGAAAAACACCATTCAATATACCGTTTTAAAAGAAAATAATATCCTACAAGTAGATTTACAATCGCCTTTAAAAATCACTAAAGTAACGCAAAACGATGAAGAGTTAGACGTTAGGCATGTTGGAAACGCGCATTTTGTAACCTTAAAAAAGAAACAAAATATTGGCGATGTAAATGCTATTGACGTGTACTATGAAGGCGCTCCTAAAGAAGCCGTTCGTGCGCCTTGGGATGGCGGTTTTTCTTGGAAAAAAGACAATAATGGAAAACATTTTGTAGCTACTTCATGCCAAGGATTAGGTGCTAGCGTTTGGTGGCCAAATAAAGACCACATGTATGACGAGGTAGATAGTATGGATATTAGCATAACCATTCCTAAAGATTTAATGAATGTATCTAACGGAAGATTAAAAAGTATTGTAAAAAATAACGATGAAACCATTACTACAAATTGGTTTGTAGCAAACCCAATTAATAACTATGGCGTAAATGTAAACATTGGAGATTATGTGCATTTTTCGGAAGTATATCCTGGGGAAAAAGGAGATCTAGACATGAACTACTACGTACTACGTGATAATCTTGAAAAAGCAAAAGAGCATTTTAAAGATGCACCGAAAATGATGAAAGCTTTTGAGCATTGGTTTGGTCCTTATCCTTTTTATGAAGATGGTTACAAATTAGTAGAAGTGCCATATTTAGGGATGGAACACCAAAGTTCTGTAACCTACGGAAACCAATATAAAAAAGGATATTTAGGTAGAGATGTTTCTGGAACTGGTGAAGGACTAAAATTCGATTTTATTATCATTCACGAATCTGGTCACGAATGGTTCGCTAATAATATTACAGATAAAGACATTGCTGACATGTGGATTCATGAAAGCTTTACGAATTACTCTGAAAATCTATTTTTGGACTATTATTATGGAAAAGAATCTTCTGCGAAATATGTTATAGGAACACGTAAAGGGATTAGAAATGACAAACCAATAATTGGTACCTATAATGTGAACCATGAAGGTTCTGGAGATATGTACAACAAAGGTGGAAACATGCTACATACCTTACGCCAACTTATTGAAGACGATGAGAAATGGCGACAAATTCTTCGTGGATTAAACAAAACATTCTACCATCAAACGGTTACTACACAACAAGTCGAAAATTATATTAGTGCGCAATCTGGAATAGATTTAACCGCATTTTTCAATCAATATTTAAGAGACACTAGAGTTCCTACCTTAGAATATGAAATTAAAAATAACCAACTAAAATATAGATGGACAAATATTGTTGCAGATTTTGATATGCCTATTCAAGTAACTATGGATAATAAAAAACAATGGATTTTCCCAAATAGCGAATGGAAA
>JAGPUY010000385.1 GCA_018067265.1 Oceanihabitans sp.
AAAATTCATGTACTATCTATTTCTTTTTAGTTGTCGTTTTTTTCTTTGCAGGCGCCTTTTTCTTTGCAGGAGCTTTTTTCTTAGCTACTTTCTTTTTAGGCGCATTTTTTTCAAGGATTCCTTTTACTTCTTCTAAAGTTAATGCGGGAGCATCTGTAGTTTTTGGTAATTCAATTTTCACTTTACCTTGTAATATATTGAATCTTCCCCAACGTGCTTTTTCAACACGAATGCCTTCATCTTCCCAATTATGAATAACCTTATCGATTTCTTTTTGAATCTTTGCTTCTATTAATTCTACAATATCCGCATCTGATAAATCATCCCAATCGTACTTTTTGTTTACGTTAATAAACATATCATTCCATTTTATAAAGGGACCAAAGCGACCTTTTCCTTTTTGAACAGGAAGATCTTGATACATATAAATAGGTGCGTCTGCTTTTTGTTTTTCTTTTATTAAAACAATAGCGTCATCCAACTCTACCGTTAATGGGTCTGTTCCTTTTGGTAAGGAAACATAGGCTGTTCCAAATTTAACATAAGGACCAAAACGACCATTATTGACCTGTATTTCTTCTTCTTCGTAAATTCCTAAATTTTTAGGAAGCTGAAACAAGTCCATCGCTTCCTCAAAACTAATAGTACCTAATTGTTGATCCGGACTTAAACTAGCATAGGTTGGTGTTTCTTCATCATCTGGTTCTCCCATTTGCACCATTGGTCCAAACTTACCTAAACGCACACTAATCCTTTTTCCCGTCTTTGGATCTTTTCCTAAAATACGTTCTCCAGATTCTCTTTCGGCATTTTCTTGTACGTCTTCTACTTTTGGATGAAACGTTTTGTAGAAAGATTTCATCATCTTTTTCCAATCCTTCTTTCCTTCTGCTATATCATCAAACTGACTTTCTACTTTCGCTGTAAAATTATAATCTAAAATATTTTCAAAATGATTGACTAAAAAATCGGTTACAATCATACCAATATCTGTTGGTACTAATTTTCCTTTATCCGATCCTACTTTTTCGGTAAGCATTACATCTTTAACGTTTCCGCTTTCTAATGTTAATTGCGTATAATCGCGTTCTACGCCATCAACCGCTCCTTTCTCCACGTAATTTCTATTTTGTATCGTAGAAATAGTTGGCGCATATGTAGATGGTCTACCAATACCAAGCTCTTCTAATTTCTTCACTAAAGAAGCTTCTGTATATCTTGCTGGTGGTCTTGTATAACGTTCTGTTGCTGTTATATAATTATTTAAAAGTGTTTCGTTTACGCGCATTGCAGGCAACATTCCGTCTTGCTCTACATCTTCATCATCTGTACCTTCTAAGTATACTTTTAAAAACCCTTCAAACTTAATAACCTCTCCATTTGCTGTAAAGGTCTCTTTATTTGTAGACGATTCTATTCTAACATTGGTACGCTCTAATTGCGCTTCGCTCATTTGCGATGCAATAGCACGTTTCCAAATCAAATCGTATAATCGGGCTTGATCCCTATCAATAGCAACCGAGTGTGTTGCAAAATTAGTAGGACGAATCGCCTCATGCGCCTCTTGTGCACCTTTAGACTTTCCTTTATAATTTCTTGGTTTGCTATATTTCTCACCATAAGCAGATTCTATTTCTGCTTGTGCGCCATTTTTTGCTTCATCCGATAAGTTTACACTATCCGTTCTCATATAGGTAATCAAACCAGCTTCATACAGACGTTGCGCCATATTCATGGTTTTACTTACTGAAAAATATAATTTTCTGGCTGCTTCTTGTTGTAATGTGGAAGTGGTAAAAGGTGCTGCTGGTGATTTTTTTGCGGGTTTTTTCTGAAGATCGGAAACCTTAAAATTAGCATCCGCATTACTTTCTAGAAACGCATAGGCTTCTTTTTTTGTTGCAAAATTCTTAGGAAGCTTCGCCTTAAAAGACTGTCCTGCTTCATTAGAAAATTCGGCATCAATTCTATAAGATGCTTCCGCAGTAAAATTGGTAATCTCTCTTTCTTTTTCAACAATTAATCGTACCGAAACCGATTGCACACGTCCTGCCGATAGACCTCCTTTTACTTTTCGCCATAACACTGGAGAAAGCTCATAACCTACAATTCTATCTAAAACTCTTCGTGCTTGTTGTGCATCTACTAAATGGTAATCTATATCTCTAGGATTTTCTATTGCCTTTTTGATAGCCGTTTTAGTAATCTCATGAAAAACAATACGTTTGGTTTTCTCTTTATCTAGTTTTAGCGTTTCGGCTAAATGCCATGCAATAGCTTCTCCTTCTCTATCTTCATCACTAGCTAGCCAAACCATGTCTGCTTTTTTAGCTAAATCTTTCAGTTTTTTTACAACTGCTTTTTTATCTTTAGATACTTCATATTTAGGATCAAAATCACCTTCTACATCTACTCCTAATTCTTTAGAAGGTAAATCTGCAATATGTCCAAAACTAGACTCTACTTTAAAATCTTTTCCAAGAAATTTTTCAATAGTTTTTGCTTTTGCAGGTGACTCTACTATAACTAAATTCTTCGCCATATTTCTATTTTTTCAGAGTGCAAAGGTATGTGAAAAAAAATTCACGTTCCTAATTTATTCTTTCACGGGGCATTAATTCCATAAAATTAGATGCAAAAAAAGCCTGAATCAACAGGCTTTTTCACAATATATACTAGGTTTTAAATATTTTCAATTTGTTTGTTTTCTTCTTCAGAATCAAAACCAATAGACTCCTTATATATATAGTATGCAGGAATATATGCAAAAGATGCGGTAACAAAAATACCGATAAAACACATAATCATACCTACCATAGAAGCCAAAAGAGAACTCACGATTATAAGTCCAAAAGATATTAGCCATTTTTTATTTCCTAAAGCAAAACCCGATTTTACAATCTCAGAAACA
>JAGPUY010000389.1 GCA_018067265.1 Oceanihabitans sp.
CCGTTTTAGATCCCACAGGAATTGCAGGCGCAGCCGTTTTATTACTATTAAACATTGCTGTACTTTATGGTTATAAAAACAAATTCAAAGGTTTGTTAGCATAGCAGACAATGTATATCGAACAAAAAGGAGGCTTTTAAAGCCTCCTTTTTTTATTTATAAGGTTTTAGATTTTTATTAATACTTAACTTTGCCCTTTACCATTTTTATTTAAAATCAACTTATGTGGTTACCCAAAGTATCTTTAAAATCTGCATTTATAATAGCACTAATATTTGTATTTTCTTGTACTATCAATAAGCAAGTAATAGCCGTAGAACCTGAAGTTGTTATTCCACCAAAAATTATTTTTCTTAATTATGTATTGGTTAAAAATGCCAGAGACGAAAAAAGCATTACGCTAATCAATCAAATTAAAACGGAAGGGAAATTAAAAGGAAAACCGGAAAGCATAGAAAACACAAACCCTGGTGATTTAGAATATATTCTTTTAGATAAAAATTTTAATGCCATTGAAAAACATGCTTTAAAAAATCCGTTAAAAAAAACAGTAGAGTTTGTTAACGATTTTGGTAATTTTGAAAAAAGAATAGTAGATTTAGACCGTGTAGAATTCACCCTCAGAATACAATTACAACCAGAAGCTAAACATATTGTTATTTCAGAAATAACCAATACAACATACATAAAACACAGTACTACTAAAATAGATTAGATATGAAAAAACCATTACTTTTATTACTTCTTATATTTAATTTTTCATTAGTTCTTTCGCAAACTTTTGATGTTGTTACCATAAAAAATTCAGGTGTTGATGATAAGCGAATTAACTTAGTTATTTTAAGTGAAGGGTATCAAACGAGTGAGTTTCCACAGTTTGAAATAGACGCTACAAATTTCATGGATGATTTGTTTAGCGAAGAACCTTTTGCTAGTTATGAAAACTACTTTAATGTACATATTATAAAAGTAATATCTAACGAGAGTGGCGCATCACATCCTGACAATGCTAGTGATGAATCTAGCTACACAGTGCCAGCACTAACCGTAGATAACTACTTTGGTACGACCTACGATAGTTATGGTATTCATAGATTGCTTTATACCGTAAACCAAGGAACCATCGGTACTGTTTTAGGAATGAACTTCCCAATGTATGACCAAGCAATGATATTGGTAAATTCTCCGTATTACGGAGGAAGCGGCGGAACATTCCCTATTGCCTCTACCGGACAAGATGGAGGCGAAATTGCTATTCATGAAATAGGACATTCCTTTGCAGATTTAAAAGACGAATATTACCCTGGAGATGCTCAAGTTGCAGAAGCAATAAACATGACGCAAGAAACAGATCCTAGTTTAGTAAAATGGAAAAACTGGATAGGAATAGACAACATTGGTATTTATCCGCATACAGGTACTGCAATTGCTCCGTCATGGAAAAGACCACATCAATCGTGTAAAATGCGTTATTTAGGAGTTCCTTTTTGTGCGGTTTGTAAAGAAGGAATCATTGAAAAAATTCACGCTTTAGTTTCACCAATAGATTCGTATACTCCAACAGAAGCTACAATTAGTAACCCTACATTTCCTTTAGCGTTTCTAATAAACACGATACAAACACTGCCTTCAAACACCTTAGAAAACACTTGGACGCTTAACACAAACAATTTTGCAACCAATGTAAATACTGTAAACCTACAAGAAAGTGATTTAAGCGCAGGAACAAACACTTTAACTACTGTAGTACATGATGCAACTACTTTAATAAATGTAGACAGTCATGAATCTGTACACGTTGCTACCGTTACCTGGACTATTGATAATACTTTAGGGATTCAAGATGTTATTGCTAATGATTTTAGTTTGACGATGTACCCAAATCCTTCTAATAACGTGGTTCATTTTAAATTAGAAAACACTTTAGCGAATACTGTTATTGTAAAAATAGTAAGTATGGATGGTAAACAAGTAAAAACCATACACCTTAATAATAACCAAAACACATCCATAGATATTAGTGCTTTAAGTCAAGGATTATATATTACTAACTTTTATGCGAACAACGTTTTAATTGCTAGTAAAAAACTAGTTAAGAACTAGTACCTTTATTTTTGTTGCGGCGGATATTTTTTAAACACTTTTTCTACAAGTGCTTGTAAGCTTGCTTCGCGTTTTTCCGGATTTGCATTTGGGTTATAACTACTTTCACTAGTTGCTTGCCAAAACAGACCAATGCCGTTTTCGTCTATAAAATCAAATATAATTTCTCTAGTAACTTTTGCTGTACCAACAGGAATACCAATAGAAACACCTCCACCTACATTTCTTCCTGTTCCGCCAAGGCCTACTCCAACCGTACTATTTTGTTCCGCAGGATACTCTTTGCTTTGAATATTAATAAAGAAATCTGGGGTTTCGGAAACCGATAATCCTTGCAGTTGCAATTGGGTATCTAAAACATAAAACAAGCGTTTTGCATCCAATTCGCTTAAACCTGTTTCTATATCCGAATAGTAATTATAGGTTTTATATTTAGAAAAGTCGGTGCCTTTTTCAAAATCTGTAGTTAGATAAATTGGCGCACAAGAGGTAATAATAAATGTAAATAGTAGCACTTTAATAGATTTCATAGGAATTGTGTTTCCATAAAAATAATCAAAAACTATTCCTTTTTGTCTATAGATTTTGTTAAAGCGGAAGAAATAATTCCTGTAGGTATTGCTACAATACCTAAACCAATCATTAAAATAAAGAAAGTAAAAACTTTACCTCCAACCGTAATTGGGTACACATCGCCATAACCAACGGTTGTTAAGGTAATAATTGCCCACCATAAACTATCAAAAATAGAAGAAAAATGTTCTGGTTGCGCTTCGTTTTCAAAGTAATAAATTCCTACTGCAGCAAAATATATTAAAATAAGTGTTATAAATATAAAGAGTAGAATTTCTTCTTTTGCCGATTTTATGGCACGGGTAAAATGGTTCATTGCTCTATTATAACGCACCAATTTCAGCACTCTAAATAATCGTAAAAAACGTAATGCTCTTAAGGAGCGCAAGTCTACTCCAAAAGATAAATAAAAAGGAAGAATAGCCAGAAAATCTATAATTCCGAAAAAACTAAATACAAACTTAGGTTTACTATCTGCTACATAAATTCTTAAAACGTATTCCAAAGTAAAAATGACTACGCTAAACAATTCAATAAACCGAAGAATCTTTCTGGTTTCAGGTTTAAGATCTGGTATGGTTTCTACAGAAAAAGTAACAATAGAAATTAAAATTAACGCTTGTATAAATAGAGCAAAATACCTACTTAATTTATTATCATTTATTTCTACTATACTTTTAATATAGTCTCTCATAAGGATACTTAGTCATTTAACATATTCCAGAGCCTATCTTTAAGTTCTGTTAAACCTTGCTGTGCTACCGAAGAGATAAACATATAATCTATTGGTAAGGTATTATCTAATTCTTCTTTTAATTCGGCTTGTAATTCGTCGTCTAACATATCACTTTTAGAAATAGCGATCATACGATCTTTATCTAGCATTTCTGGATTGTAACGTCTTAATTCATCTAACAGAATATCGTATTGTTTTTTAATATCTTCAGCGTCTGCAGGAATTAAAAACAAAAGAATCGAGTTACGTTCAATATGGCGTAAAAAATAATAACCAAGACCTTTACCTTCTGCTGCACCTTCAATAATACCAGGAATATCTGCCATTACAAAAGACTGAAATTCTCTATGTTTTACAATACCTAAGTTAGGTTTTAGTGTAGTAAACTCGTAATCTGCAATTTTTGGTTTTGCGGAAGTAACTACAGAAAGTAATGTTGATTTTCCTGCATTAGGAAAACCTACTAAACCAACATCTGCAAGTAATTTCAACTCTAAAGTAACATCTTTTTCCTCTAACGGAATTCCAGGTTGTGCATAACGAGGTGTTTGGTTGGTAGAACTTTTAAAGTGCCAGTTACCACGACCACCTTTTCCTCCTTCTGCAATGATTCTTTCTTCCCCTTCTTCGGTAATTTCAAAAAGAATATCATTGGTTTCGGTATCTCTAACTACAGTTCCTAATGGCACTTCTACATATTGATCTTCCCCATCTGCACCAGAACTTCTTCCGCTACTTCCATGTCCACCATGTGTAGCTCTTACGTGTCTCTTAAATTTAAGATGTATAAGTGTCCAAAGGTTGGAACTTCCTTTAAGAATGACGTGACCACCACGACCTCCATCTCCACCATCTGGTCCTCCTTTTTCTAAATATTTTTCGCGATGTAAATGCGTTGATCCTTGCCCTCCATTTCCAGAAGAAACATGCATTTTTACGTAGTCTACGAAATTGCCTTCAGTCATAATTATCTTTTGTAAAAACTTTAATTTGAAAAATTCCTAACAACCACTAGTTGTCCTCTTTATTATTTCAAATTTTCCGTTGTAAATATTCCCTAAAAACAGGGAATTGTATTTTATAAACGCTTGATAATGCAACTTTTCGATTGCGCTCCAAGTAGCATTTCTTACATTTATAGTTTATCGATTACTATATTTAATCGTTTTGTAATATCTTCAATACCACCAACACCATCTACACCAAAATACTTGTCTTGTGCAGAGTAGTACTCTTTTAAAATTGCGGTTTCGTTATAATAAATCTTAATTCTATTTCTTATAATTGCTTCATCCGAATCATCTTTTCTCCCACTAGTTTTACCTCTTTCTAATAAACGTTGCACTAGCACTTCATCTTCCACTTCTAGAGCAACCATGGCACTAACTTTAGAATCTTTAGCTCCTAGTATTTTATCTAAAGCTTCTGCTTGTGCTTCATTTCTTGGAAAGCCATCAAATATAAACCCTTTTGCATCCGCATTTCTATCTACTTCTGCTTCCAACATATCAATAGTTACTTGATCTGGAACCAATTCGCCTTTATCCATAAAAGATTTAGCTAGCATACCTAAAGCAGTTTCGTTTTTTATATTATAACGAAACACATCACCAGTAGAGATATGTACTAAATTATATTTTTCCTTTAAAAAATTAGCTTGTGTTCCTTTTCCAGCTCCTGGAGGTCCAAATAGGACTAAATTTGTCATGTGTTGTGTTGTTTGTAATTGATATACTTCTGGTAAATCTCTTCCTAATCCATTATAATCTAAACCATAACCAACGATAAACCTGTCCGGGATTTCAATTCCGACATAATGTAGTTTATAATCTTTTTTATACGCTTCTGGTTTAAAGAATAAGGTAGCGATTAATAGAGATTTCGCATTTTCGTTTTTAAAAATTCGATGTACTTCTGCTAATGTTTTTCCAGAATCTATAATATCCTCTAGAATCACAACAGTACGTCCTGTTAAATCCTGTGTTAAACCAATAAGTCTTTGTATGTCTTCTGTAGATTTTATCCCTTCATAAGAAGCTAATTTGATAAAAGTAACTTCGCAAGGTTTTGGGTATTTTTTAACAAAATCACTTACTAGCATAAAAGAGCCATTTAAAATACCTATAAATACAGGCACTTCATCGCCTAAGTCCGCAGCAATATCATCTGCCATTTTTTGTACGGCAGCATCAATTTTTTCTGCCGAAATAAATGGTTTAAAATATAAATCGTCTAGCTTAATCATGTAAGACTAACTTGTTTTTTATTAATTCTTTGCAAAGATAATTCTTTTAGTTAGAAGTCAGAAGCTAGAAACTGGAAGATTTTAAAACTCATTCTAATTTTATACCGGAATCCTCCTAATATTTAAATTACAGAATTCAAACAAGAGCTAAGATTGGAAGTGTAAAATTAAAAGGAATATCTAGATATTTTAATAAATTTACGCAAAAAAAGCTGCCTCTTGTTTGGATTCCCATAGGGTTTGATGAGTTTCCCCCAATTCTTGTTGTATTTCATCAAATTAACTAGTTAGTCCTTCAAAAACACAACAGCAAATGGAATAAAAATTCACTCAAACTGTACACAAATATTAGGTAGTACTCAGGTTTTAAGTGTATTTTTGTATTATTACATCGATTTTTAAACAAATGTTTCATTAAAAACAAATTTTCGCTAGAGTTTATCTTGAGCGAAGTCGAAAGACGGAAAACATTATGAATTATTTTTCTTCAAATTTTAAACTTGGTATTCTTGGTGGCGGACAGCTTGGCAAAATGCTACTCACCGAAACTAGAAAACTAGACATTTACACCTGTGTTTTAGACGGAAGCACAGAAGCACCTTGCAAAATAGGAAGCAATGAATTTCATTTAGGAAGCTTAATGGATTTTGAAACTGTGTACCAATTTGGGAAACAAGTAGATGTACTGACTATAGAAATTGAAAACGTAAATGTAGACGCGCTTGAAAAGTTAGAGAAAGAAGGTATTACCGTATATCCTTCTTCAAAAACACTGCGCATTATTCAAAATAAAGCAAAACAGAAGTTGTTTTATATCGATCATAATTTACCAACGGCAGCATTTTCTCGTTTTGCATACCTTTCTGAAATTGAAGATGCGGTAGATAACGGCGGATTACAATTCCCGTTTGTTTGGAAAGCTGCACAATTTGGCTATGATGGTAATGGCGTTAAAGTAGTAAGAAGTCTTGAAGATTTAAAAGATTTACCAACTGGGGAATGTATTGCAGAAGCGTTAATTCCTTTTAAAAACGAATTAGCAGTTATTATTTCTAGAAATGCAAAAGGCGAAGTAAAAACCTTTCCTGTTGTAGAAATGGAATTTCATCCAGAAGCGAATCAAGTAGAATATGTAATCTGTCCTGCAAGAATTGATGCCGAGATTGCTAAAAAAGCAGAAGAAGTTGCTTTACAAACCTCCGAAGCATTTAAACATGTTGGTTTATTAGCCGTGGAAATGTTTTTAACGCAAGACAATAAAATTTTAATCAACGAAGTTGCTCCAAGACCACACAATTCTGGGCATCAAACTATTGAGGCTAATTATACTTCGCAGTTTGAGCAACACATAAGAGCTATTTTAAATTTACCTTTAGGAAGCACCGCAAATAAAGCTGGTGGAATCATGGTAAATCTAGTTGGTGCCGAAGGTTATACTGGAAATGTTGTTTATGAAAACATCGAAGCCATTATGAATATGGAAGGCGTAACACCTCATATTTATGGTAAAAAAGAAACACGTCCTTTTCGTAAAATGGGACATGTTACTATTGTGCATCCAGATATACACGAAGCTCGTAAAATTGCGGAAGCAGTTAAGAATACGATTAAAGTGATCAGCGAGTAAATCGCAACAACCAAATGGGGATACCTAGAATCCCTCGAAATTTAAATATTTGAAATTTATTATGAAAGTAGGAGTAATCATGGGAAGCAAAAGTGATCTTCCAGTAATGCAAGAAGCTATCGATATTTTAAAAAGCTTTGATATTGTTGTAGAAGTAGATATCGTTTCTGCACACAGAACACCAGAAAAAATGTTCGATTATGGTAAAAACGCGCATAAAAATGGCATTGCAGTTATCATTGCAGGCGCTGGAGGTGCTGCACATTTACCAGGAATGATAGCGTCATTATCTCCGCTACCTATTATTGGGGTTCCTGTAAAAAGCAGTAATTCTATAGATGGTTGGGATTCTGTTTTGTCCATTTTGCAAATGCCTGGTGGCGTTCCTGTAGCAACCGTAGCTTTAAATGGAGCCAAAAATGCAGGAATACTTGCTGCACAAATTATTGCAACTTCTAATAAATCGGTACTAGATAGAGTAATTGCTTATAAAGAAGGATTAAAGGTTAAGGTTCTAGAATCTGCAAAAGGTCTATAACCAAATAGCCCCAAGGTTTCTCTCGGGGTTATAACGCTATTAATCAATTTCTTAAACATGAGATTGAACTCACATGAAAAAACTTATGCAAAGATTCAACTATTTCAAGTTATTCTTAATTTAAAAAAGAAGTAATTCACTTTTTTAGATTAAAAGCAAATAAATCGGTTAAACTGTAAATTAAGCGTTTTTACAACAAAAAAAAACCTTGATTTGCATCAAGGTTTTTCGCTATTAATCAATAATTTTATCAACGAGTAACCAACTCCTATATGAAAAAATCTATACAAAGATAGAGATTAAGTGTTATGCGCGCATAACAAAATTCACATTTAACATAAAATTACAAAATGTACAAGAATATACTTACAGAAAGTTTCACTACCACATTTCAAACTGCCCCTTTTTCCAAAATAGCAACTACCGATTTTCTTCCTGCCTTTAAACTAGGAATTAAAAATGCAAAAGCAGAAATAGATACTATTGTTAATAATCCCGAAGCACCCACTTTTGAGAATACTATTGAAGCTTTAGATTTTTCCGGAGAGCAATTAGATAGAATATCCAGTATATTTTTTAATCTTAATTCTGCCGAGACTAATGATGAAATTCAGAAAATAGCGCAAGAAGTTTCGCCGTTACTTTCCGATTTCGGGAACGACATTACACTGAATCTAGATTTATTTCAACGTGTAAAAGCTGTTTACAATGACAAAGTAAACTTGCAATTAAACATAGAACAAGAAACGCTTTTAGATAAAAAATATAAAAGTTTCTCTAGAAATGGAGCCAATCTAGCCGAAGACAAAAAACAAGAACTTCGTGCAATAGATAAAGAGCTTAGCAAACTAAAACTACAATTTGGCGAAAATGTTTTAGCAGAAACCAATAAGTTTGAAATGCTAATTACCAATGAAGCCGATTTAGCAGGATTACCGGAAGGCGCAAAAGAAGCAGCAAAACAGTTAGCCGAATCTAAAGAAAAAGAAGGATGGCTTATTACTTTAGACTATCCTAGTTATATTCCATTTATGACGTATGCTGATAATCGTGAGTTGCGTGAAAAACTGTCATTAGCTGGCGGAAGTAAAGCGTTTCATAACGATGATTTAGATAATCAAAATAATGTATTGCAAATCGCAACGCTTCGTTTTAAAAGAGCAAACCTCTTAGGTTATAAAACACATGCGCATTTTGTTTTAGAAGAACGCATGGCAAAAACGCCAGAAAAAGTAAACAGTTTTTTAAACGAATTATTAGAAAAAGCAAAACCAGCAGCAAATCTAGAATATACGAATCTAGAGAATTTCGCTAAAGATCTGGATGGTATTGACACCTTACAGAAATGGGATTCTGGGTATTATTCGGAAAAATTAAAACAAAAGCTATTCAACTTAGACGACGAACAATTAAAACCATACTTTAAATTAGAAAACGTAATCGAAGGTGCTTTTACTATCGCCGAAAAATTATTTGGTTTACAGTTTGAAGAAATTAAAACCATCGATACATATCACGAAGAGGTTCTAACCTATAAAGTAAAAGATGAAAACGGAGAATTAGTTTCTATTTTCTATGCAGATTTCTTCCCAAGAAAAGGAAAACGAAATGGTGCTTGGATGACCAGTTACAAACCACAAAGCATTAAAAACGGTGTTAATGATAGACCACACGTTTCTATAGTTTGCAATTTTACAAAACCCACAAAGAGCAAACCATCGCTTTTAACCTTTAATGAAGTAACGACTCTATTTCATGAATTCGGACATGCATTACACGGTATGCTTGCCAACACAACCTATCCTAGCTTATCTGGAACTAGTGTTTTTTGGGATTTTGTAGAATTACCAAGTCAGGTTTTAGAAAACTGGTGTTATGAAAAAGAAGCATTAGAACTTTTTGCAAAACACTATGAAACGGGAGAAGTGATTCCTATGGAATTGGTCGAGAAAATAAAAGAATCTGCAACCTTTCATGAAGGTATGCAAACCATGCGTCAAATAAGTTTTGGTTTATTAGACATGTCTTGGCATGCACAAGATCCTACCGCTATTAAAAGTGTAAAAGCACACGAAAATGCTTCCTTTGGGGATACCCAATTATTTCCAGACGTTGCAGAAAACTGTATGAGTACCGCGTTTTCTCATATATTTCAAGGAGGTTATTCTTCTGGCTATTATAGTTACAAATGGGCTGAAGTTTTAGATGCAGATGCTTTTGAGTACTTTAAAGAAGCAGGTATTTTCAATAAAACGGTAGCTACTAAATTTAAAGATCATGTATTAAGTCAAGGTGGCACAGAAAACCCAATGTCACTTTATAAACGTTTTAGAGGACAAGAACCAAAACCAGAAGCACTTTTAAAAAGAGCTGGTCTAATACCTAACGAATAAAAACATGAAGTTAACACACACACTTACAGTATTATTTTTAATGCTTTCTATAAGCATGATGCAAGCGCAAAAAATTAAGATTAAAAAAGGAGTGATCTATGTGGATGGAGAGAGTTGCCTAACCACAGAAGGCTACCCAATAAATACATCTTTTTATGATGTTGATGGCGAAGAAATTATTTTCATGAAATATTTGGACGACCCAAAGGATGGTCAAAGTTATTCTAAAGTAACTTTTTTAGAACAGAAGATTTCATTTACTACAAAGTCGTTTCTTTTTACAAGAAAAATGCTTTTAAGAAGACTTTTAGCTGGTAAGGTTATTGAGAACTGTAAACTCAATCCAGACAAATTAGAACGTTTTATTTTAAAATATGATGAAAACATCGAGAAAGATGATATTAATGTAAAAGTAATTATTGATAGAAATTAATATATGAAGTTAGACCTTCCAAATTGGATTATTATTCTAGGTGGAATTGGCCAAATATTCACGGCACTAATCTATCCATACATAAGACATCAAGTTTTTGATTGGTATAATGATGTTAAGCAACTGAAGCCATTAAACCAAGAAATAGCTAAAACCTACGGAAGATATATTCAAGGTTTAAATTTTTCGTTTGGATTGATTGCTATACTAATGCCAACAGATTTAAAAAACAACAGCAATCTAGCCATTGCAATTACTGGCTTGATTGCTGCCTATTGGGTTGGCAAAGTGTTAACTCAAATTGCGTATTATCCAATGTATGATATTCCACAGAAAAAAATATTCAAAATCGGAAGCTACTTCATGAATACCTTATTTGTGTTTTTCGCAGTAGTTTATTCCCTTTTATTTATTGTAAATATTTCAAATCATTAAACCATGAAAACAATACTTATAGCTGGAGGCACAGGATTTATTGGTCAGACCTTAGAAACGTATTTTACAAGTAAAGGCTATTCGGTAAACCTATTAAGTAGAAATCCGACACGTGCAAATGAAATCTATTGGGATGCAAAAACCATGGAAGATACTTGGGTGTCTTATCTGGAAAACTTGGATGTACTTATTAATCTTACCGGAAAAACAATTAATTGCCGATTTACAGACGCAAACAAAAAGGCAATAAAAGAATCTAGGATTGTTTCTACACAACTTCTCGGACAAGCTATTGACGCCTGCGAAAATCCACCTAAAATATGGATGAACTCCTCCACT
>JAGPUY010000390.1 GCA_018067265.1 Oceanihabitans sp.
CAAAAACGTTTATGGCCGATTTAGAAGATAGTAATGCACCTACTTGGAAAAACACCATAGAAGGACAGCAAAACTTAATAGACGCTAATAATAAAACGATTTCTTTATATGATTCGAGAAAAGATAAGTCGTATACACTTCATAAAAATACAGCAGTTTTATTAGTAAGGCCAAGAGGTTTACATCTAAACGAAAGACATATACTTATTAATAATGAAGAAGCTTCCGGAAGCTTAGTCGATTTTGGCTTGTATGTTTTTCATAACGCCAAAACGATGCTAGAAAATGGTACTGCTCCATATTTTTATCTTCCAAAAATAGAACATTACTTAGAAGCGCGATGGTGGAATGAGGTATTCGCTTTCGCGGAAGAATATTTAAATGTATCTCAAGGAACTTTTAAAGCAACGGTATTAGTAGAAACGATTACGGCAAGCTTTCAGCTAGATGAAATCATTTATGAGTTGAAAGAGCATATTGTAGGTTTAAATTGTGGGCGTTGGGATTATATTTTTTCTTATATCAAGAAATTCAGAAACCATCCAAATTTTGTAGTTCCTAATCGCGATCAGGTTACGATGACTACGCCGTTTATGGATGCATATTCGAAGTTAGTTATTCAACGTTGCCATAAAAGAGGAATTCTAGCTATTGGAGGAATGGCAGCGCAAATTCCGATTAAAAATAATGAAAAAGCAAATGCTGCAGCTTTAGAAAAAGTTAGAAAAGATAAAGAACGTGAAGTTAAAAACGGGCACGATGGAACTTGGGTTGCACATCCAGATTTAGTAGCAGTTGCTATGCAAGAATTTGATAAATACATGCCAACACCAAACCAATTAGATGTGCTTCGTGAAGATGTACATATTACCGCTGAAGATTTGGTAGAGATTCCTCAAGGAACGGTTACCGAAGCAGGAATTAGAAAAAATATTAACGTCGGTATTTTATATACCGAAGCTTGGTTAAGAGGTCATGGAGCAGTAGCATTATACCATTTAATGGAAGATGCTGCAACTGCCGAAATATCCAGAACACAAGTCTGGCAATGGCTTAAAAACGAAGTGAAGTTAGAAGATGGTAGATTATTTACAAGAACTTTATTTGACGATATCTTCGATAATGAAGTCGAAAAAATCATTACCATAATTGGTTCCGATAAGATAGAAAATACCAAGTTTGAACTAGCAATTCAGTTGTTTGAAAGATTAGTAACACAAGAAAAATTTGAAGAGTTTTTAACGCTTCCGGCATACCAATACATTTAATCCATACTATGGATTTAAAAAAAGTCTCGCAACTACTGCAATAGTTTGCGAGACAACAATATCAAAATCTAGAAAAAAATCTTAATACATAAATACAAAATTATGAAAAATTTAGCACAAAGTAAGTATAGTTCAGCATTAGAAACAGTACGAAATCTTAAAGCAAAGTATGGAAATACTTGGAATGCTATAAACCCGGAAAGCGCTGCTAGAATGGTGACGCAAAACCGTTTTAAAACAGGTTTAGATATCGCTAAATATACTGCAGCAATTATGCGAGAAGATATGGCAGCTTACGATGCAGATTCTTCGAACTACACACAATCCTTAGGTTGCTGGCACGGATTTGTTGCCCAACAAAAAATGATTGCTGTTAAAAAACATCACAAAACGACAAGCAAAAGATACTTATACCTTTCTGGTTGGATGGTTGCCGCACTACGTTCAGAATTCGGACCATTACCAGATCAGTCTATGCACGAAAAAACAGCAGTACCAAGTCTTATCGCAGAAATCTATGATTTTTTACGTCAGGCAGATGCTATCGAATTGAATGATCTATTTAAACGATTAGAAAAAGGGGAAGATGTGCAAGATCAAATAGATAATTTTGAAACACATATTGTTCCTATTATAGCAGATATTGATGCTGGTTTTGGTAATGAGGAAGCGACGTATTTACTAACTAAAAAAATGATTGAAGCAGGTGCTTGTGCAATTCAGATAGAAAATCAAGTATCGGATGCAAAACAATGCGGACATCAAGATGGAAAAGTAACCGTGCCGCATGAAGATTTTATTGCGAAACTAAATGCTATTCGTTATGCCTTTTTAGAGTTAGGAGTTGAGGACGGAATTATAGTAGCAAGAACAGATTCGGAAGGAGCAGGTTTAACGCAAAAACTTCCGGTAAGTCAAGAGCCAGGAGATTTAGCGTCGCAATATTTAGCTTTTGTAGAAGCGGAAGAAATTGCTATTGATGAAGCAAAAGAAGATGATGTATTGCTTAAAAGAGATGGTAAATTGGTGCGTCCGGTACGATTACCAAACGGTTTGTATAAATTTAAAGACGGATCTAATATTGATCGTGTGGTTTTAGATTGTATTACTAGCCTGCAAAATGGCGCAGATTTATTATGGATTGAAACGCCAACACCCAATGTAAAGCAAATTGCACATATGGTAAATAGAGTGAAAGAAGTAGTACCTAATGCGAAATTGGTTTATAATAATTCACCATCTTTTAACTGGACATTAAATTTTCGTAAACAAGTATTTGAAGAAATGCTTGCGGAAGGAGAAAACATGACTGCTTACGATAGAAATAATTTAATGAATGCAGAATATGACCATACCGAATTATGCTTCCGCGCAGACGAAAAAATCAAAACATTCCAAAAAGATGGTGCAAGAGAAGCTGGTATTTTTCACCACTTAATTACATTGCCAACCTATCATACGACAGCATTACATATGAATGATTTAACCGAAGGTTATTTTGGAGAAGAAGGAATGCTTGCTTACGTTAAAGGGGTACAAAGACAAGAAATTAGAAAAGGAGTTTCTTGTGTAAAGCACCAAAGAATGGCAGGTTCTGATCTTGGAGATGATCATAAAGCCTTTTTTGCAGGAGATAAAGCGTTGAAAGCAGGAGGAGAAAATAATACTTCTAACCAGTTTGGTTCGGGCGAACAAACTACGGTAGTTAAAGAAAAAGTAAGTGTACTTGCCTAAACAAAATTTTATTATTTAAGTTTAATGAATCAAAAAGACGTTTCTAATTTTAGAAACGTCTTTTTATTTGTTCTTATATAGGATATTCCATTTTAATATCACTTCGTTGATAAGGGCTATTGGGTTCTACAGGAACTTCTATAAATCCGAATTTTCTATAGATGTAGATTGCATTTTCCAGTTTTCGGCTCGAGTAGAGTAGAAGTCTTTTAAATTCTTGTTCTTTAGCAAAATCTAAACAATGCTGCATGAGTTTTTGTCCGATTTTGAAACCTCTATGTTCTGGAGAAACGGCCATTTTTGTTAGCTCGAAAGTTCCTTTTTCTTGTATTGGCATTAATGCAACTGTACCAACAATTTCATTATTTAATTTGGCAAAAAAGATATATCCGCCTTTGGCAATAATATATTTATCTGGCTTGCTAAGCACTTCTTTATCATAAGGTTCCACAACAAAATATTTTTTTAACCATTCTATATTTAGATTGTAAAAATCTTTGGAGTATTTGGTTTTAAAATCTATGATTTCTAGTGCTGTCGATGTATTCATTTTTATTTTATCTATTATTAATGGACTTAAAGGCTGTGCATTTAGTTTACTTTCTAATTTATTTAAATGTTCTATTAATGAGGAGGAAGAATCCA
>JAGPUY010000409.1 GCA_018067265.1 Oceanihabitans sp.
TGGATGTTTCGGTCGTTTCTAGTACTAACTTTTCTGCTTTAAAAACCCGTTTATATTCTACAACATCTCTATCTGTAATCACAGCTAGTTGCCCGTCTTCACTAAAAAATTCTAAAGTTGGATTGTGGTTTAATGTGGTAGCTTCAATAGTGGTGTTTCCGGCTTTGTTTAAGTCAATAAAAGCATATAAGTTTTCTCTGGCACTATCCGTATAATAATCTTTTATACCAGCAATTTTATTCGTTTTATAAGCCACTTGTTTTACATACCAAGCATCTAAATAATCGTTTTGTAAGGCATTTAGATTTTCGGTATCCATTGGTCGACCTTCATTAGTTAAAGGTTCCCAAATTAATTTCGGAGCATATTGTTCTACTTTTTGTATTTCGGTATGCAGCATGGTACTTCTATCTGCCCCAGTATTTAGGTAGCTAAAAAGTGCGCTAATACCAGAAATAATCAAGGCTACAATCATAATATATGAGATTATTAATATGGTACGTAGTATGTTTTTATTAAGACCTACCATAGTTTTTTGTTATTAAATGTTTTGTCTATTCCTGCAGTTTCTACACGGAAATTATAAGTGCTATTTTCATAAACAGCTGGCTTCAAATTAAAAGTGACATAGCCATTAAAAGATGTTTTTGTAATGGTATCTATAAGCATATCATCTTTGTAAATTAAAAGTTTGACGTGTAAACCATCCGGAATCATTTGCTCCATAAAACTTTGTAAAGGACCAACTAATATTTCGCGATTTTTGTTAGTAAAGGCAACGTCAAAATCGTCGATAACACTTTGGTAGTCTAAGGTAATCGTATTGCTTTCTGCCATACCATCTACATAGGCTTTTATGTTCCAATTGTCTTTAAAATCGGGATGAATCATCTTAGAATGTGCTACACCTTCAATAGTAGTTCCTGTGGTTTTTAATATATTTCCACTTGCATTCGTAATAAAAAAGGTGACAAATGTACCATCACTAACCACATTATCTTGCTTGTCTTTTAGTACAGAAGTATTAAAAGTAGTCACTTGATTTCCATCGGCATAATTATGTGGTCGTTTTGCCGAAATAGTAAAATCTGTAGGAATTGCAGCCCATACATTAATAGGGAATTCTTTAGAATTGATACCTAAACTTTCTGAAGATACTAACATGCGTCCACTTTCTCTTTTCGAATTAATGTTTCGATAAGAAATTAAGTTCTTGGTGAAAACAGCATCATTTTCTTCGGAAGCTAAAAACTGAAACTTCGCATTTACCTTCGTGTTTGTTGGTACAGGATTATCTAAAGAATCGGTTGGAATAACAACCAACATCGTATAGTCGGTTCCTCCGGCTTCTATACTTGGCGGACCAATATAGGTTTCCATGGTTGCTACTTCCGCTTTTGGATGCATATAGAATTGACCGGAAACAGATTTGCTTTCATTCAGTAACTTCCAGTGCACTACACCAATTTTTTTGGTGATGTTTTGCGGAATTATATATTGAAGTGCATTGTCTTTTACTATAGCTGAAACCAAAGTTGAACCATAACTATTCGAACAATAGAGTAGTGGTTTTTCGTCTTCGGAAGTCGTAAATTTTAGAACAACAGCATTCCCAACTTCATAATCTGTTTGTGTGGTTAATAATTGGATAGGATTTGTCGCTTCGTTGTTTTGCACAACAGCAAATGATGATGATAAAATCAAGCCTAAAAGAAATATGTATGTTCGTTTAAGTTGCATTAATTCGGACTTCCTATATATGTGTTAATTTCTATTTTAATATAACTAAAATCGGGATGATCCATTTTTTGTAATTGTGCATCGCTATGATTTTCTATTCTGTTTGGCACTATTTTTCCAGCAATAGCATCGTTTGGTAAACCATTTACAAAAATGTTTTGCATGTCTGTATTTATGATTTTTACAGAACCATCTTTCAATATTTCGTATTCAAAATCTTGCTTGCGTTGTTGTCTTACGCCTTCTTTTACAAATAGATGATCTACCCAAACCATCTCTTTATTTTGGTCATAATAAGTCACTAAAAGCTGAGGTATGGTAATTTCTTGGATGCCGCTATTAAATAAGTTTCCGTTGATGGTGCCTTCTTGAATAGTAATGGCACTTAATACGACGTTTTTATACAAGTCAGATCCAGATACATTTCCTGCGATTTGTAAGTTGAATTTAGTGGGTTGTTCTTCAAATTCGATAGGCGTAAATTCGTCTGGATTAAACGTGTCCGGAATAGAATCTTGCGTTCTAGACCAAGCAATTCCTTCAAAATTAATACGGAAACTACTCGATTCTTTCGGCATTAATTTATGTTTCACATGATACTTTGCATTATACGTTGCCAGTTGTTTGTTGGCATCGTTGTATAAGGTTCCTTTTAAAATAACATCTGCAGGTACATTGTCTATATTTTGGATTTCCCCAATAATAGCATAACTGCCATCATACTGTACTAGTTTAGCAGAGACCACTTCTAAAACAGGTTGTTTTAAAATGTCTTCATGATGGGTTTGTTGTGTGGTAATACGTCGTCTACCTTGGTTAAAATACTTGGTTGCATTAGTAGAATAGAGTTGGTCTGGCGGTAAATCGTTGTTTAAATCATCTGGTTGTAAATACCATTTTCCTTTGCGTTTGGATAGCGATTTATAATCCACTTTTTCAATTTTCTCTAAAGGTGTAATCCATTGGCTCGTTACTTTTGCCGAAACGGTACTATCGTTGTGTTTGGTGATTTCGGTTGCAATAGCATCCATTTTTGCATAGCTACTTAGTAAACCATCGGTTACTGAAATCTCTAACATATATTGTGCAATTGGTAACTGGTTCTCGGGATCGATTAAACTATGCGCTTTTTCAAATTCTTTAAAATCTAAAGCATCATAATAGGCAATAATAGCATTTTCCGGACTGCGTTGCGAATCGTTTTTTAGATAGAATAAATAAATACCATAAAACACGGCAACCGCTAATAGTAAAGACCAAATGTGCGTAATACGTAAAACATTTCTATTAAACTTATTATAAGTCGTTGGAAACTTTAAAAAGTCAGGAATGGGTTTGATTCTTGTTTTTAGCATGTTTACCCAAAGCATTTGTATGTTTAAAACAAAGGCAATTAAAACGGTTAAAAATGGAATAATTCCCCACATTATTTTTAGCCATTTAGCAACATCTTCTTTTGGTAAAATAGATGAAACAGGCGGAATGTTTAGTCGTTCCCAAACCATGATGCCATTTTCTAACTGACGTAAACGTTGCCAACCACAGAAGTAGAGGATGGGATCGTAAAATTTATCGTTAGAAAAAATGTATTTGAGATTGTATTTTTCTGGAGTGGTTAAAAATTGCTGAAGTGAACCAATTCCGGCGACTCCTTTAAATTTGGAGTTTTCTAAACGCTCGATAGGTCTTGTGGTTAATTCGGGTAATCGTCTTGCAGAATGATAATTTCCATCTACAGTCATCGCATTCGTTTGTGCGCTTAACCAAGCCATTTGATCGCCAAAACCAAGAGTTAAAAATCGCCATTTATCGTGGTCATCTTGATTTAAGAAATTCACGATAGGTAACATCTTTATTTTCTGTGGTTGCGATGGTCTAAAATAGTTTAAACTCATGGTGAAAACCACCATAAACACCATAAGTACTGCTAATATACCGCCAATAATACGATGGTAAATAGCGCCAAATTTGTTCTGAATTAATTCCTTTAAATCGCCTTCGACAAAACGATAGGTGAATTCACCTAACATAGGTATAGATAAGATCGAAGCCCAAAGTGTAAATCGATCTAGTGTTAATATGTTAAATGCCGTTTCGCCTAGCATTTTTAAAGGTACAGATGTGGTTCCTCCAGTTCCTAAAATGGTACAAATAGTTATGGATAAACCAAAAAACAAGTAACGTTTGCTATAATATCTGTAGAATATATAAGGTAATAAGATCAATAAAATTCCCCAAGGAATTAAAAAGAATACCAATCCGGAGGAGGTGATTTCCAAAAAATTATCACGAGAACCATGCGGAATGGGAACCTGAGTAATTGGGTTGGCTTTCGAGTTTAACCAATACGGAAAAATACAACCTATAATTAAAACTAAGGATAACATCCCAAAGCTTACAATACGTTTAAACAATTTGAAAAAGCTATTCAAAAATATTTTGAAGGTGACTTCTTTCATCGTTTTTACTTGCTCTCTAGAAACATCCATAATAACCATTCCTATTAAAGGAAAGATAAAAAAGATCATCCCGAAAATGGGTGTCACATGATGAGAAGTCACGGTAACAGCGATTAAAGATAAGGAAGTTGCTAAGTACCATTTCTTACCCGTTTTTAGCCACAAATAGATTTCTGGTAAGGCATGCATTAATACAGATACACCTATTATACTTGGTAATTGTCCGAAAATATGAAGCGTTTCTACAAAAGAGGAACTAAAGACTGCTAAAATAGCAGCATAGCCAGCAACCGTTTTGTTGGCAGTCATCATTAAAGAAAACCTATAAACTCCTGTAATAAAGAGGACAATTGCAATCAAGGCAACGCTAAACATCCCGAATTTTAAACCGCCAATCATAGACAATAGCGCAATAGATTGATGCACTAAAGGCGGATAACTCTGTACCGTAAAACCAGTATACCATTCATAATTCCAAGGTTCAAACCAGCTATTTGCATAATGATCTGCAAAAAACAAGTGTATTAGCGCATCATAAGTAGTTTCCAAAGTGAAAAATATGGCACTACCATGAAATGCTAGCCCTAAAAGGATGGCAACGATTAAGTATTTGTTTGAGGTTTCCTTCATTTAAAGCCTAAGCTATAATATTATGGTAAAGATAAATAAATTAAATAGGGCTTCGTTTTTTAATTATCTACAGCAATCTGCCATTCGTCGACACTTAGTTATAGGTTAAACTAAATAACCATTTTACGGTCGTCTTCTCCTGTACATTTGTACCATCAACAACAAATAAAAATAACTTATTATGAAAGTTTTAGCCATAGATGACCAACAATTAGTATTACTTCCTTTACAAAAGAGATTAGTAGAATTAGGTTATGAAGTGCAAATTGAAACCGATGCAACTAAAGGATTAGAATTATATGAATCTTTTAATCCGGATTTAGTTATTGTAGATATTAATATGCCATTTGTTTCTGGGTTAGATGTTGTAAAATATATCCGAATTACTAAAAATTCGCAAACACCAATCATGGTTTTATCTGGAGATACAAAAGATGAAACGATTACAGAAGGTTTCGATTTAGGAATCAACGATTACATGAAAAAGCCATTAAGTTTAAACGAAATTAGTGCGCGTGTTAAGCGATTAATTGGTGCTCCTGAAGTACAAAATGCAGTGACTAAAAGTGATGTAATGATTCAAGAGCGTTGTGTTGGTGTGGTTATTCCTTGTTATAATGAAGAAGAACGTTTATTAAGTGACGAATTTATTAACTATATCGATAAAAATTCTGGTTACCATTTATGTTTTGTAAACGATGGTAGTAAAGATAAAACATTAGAAGTTTTAAAAAAATTACAAAAAGGAAGAGAAGATTTTATTACGGTTTACGATTGTGAGAAAAACGGAGGAAAAGCAGAAGCTGTACGTTTAGGAATGTTACACATGGCTAAAAAAGAAGATTTAGATTACATAGGCTTTTTAGATGCCGATTTATCTACAGACTTAGCAGATTTTGATGATTTAGTAAAGACGATTGAAACTTCCGATTTTAAAATTGTAAGTGGTTCTAGAATCGCAAGAATGGGAGCAAATATTACTAAAGAATCTGCAAGAAAAATAATCAGTTTAACCATTAATTTTATTATTAGAAAGATCTTAAAAATGGATTTTAAAGACACACAATGTGGTGCTAAAATCTTTAGTAAAGATGTAATACAAATCGCTTTTGGTGAAAAGTTTGTTACCCAATGGATTTTTGATGTAGAAATCTTTAAAAGAATGCGTATCCATTTCGGATTAAAAGAAGCGAAAGCAATGCTTTGTGAACAACCATTAAAAAGATGGATTCATGCAGATGGTTCTAAACTATCCATGAAAGATTCGGTAAAAATTGTCGGACAATTAGGGCAAATAGCTTGGGTGTACAGAAACAAAAAACAAGAAGTACAAACAGTAGTTTCTACCGATTTACACGTAGCCTAATTACTAATACTTAAAACGTCCCAAATCATGAAAATAGGTATTATCATCATCTTTCATAATAACGAAAAAGAAATGGACCCTTCTTTTCTTATCGAACAAATAAATCAAACGTCCAATTTAGAATTGTGTTTAGTAAATAATGATAGTAAAGATAACACCTATGAAGTATTGAAAAATATAAAAGAAGCGTGTGATAATGTTTCTGTAGTTAATGTTAGAAAATTCAAGTCCGATATATCTGCAGTAAAAGCAGGAGCTAGGTTTATGCTTAATGCGTTTAATTTAAAACATTTAGGTTATGTTTCTATAAATATGCTGAATACTAAATATCATGGATTAAATGGTTTGATTAAAATGATAGCCGAAAATCAAGACGTTATTAATGATTACAACTGCAAGAATTTAAAAAAGAAAAAAACCTTATTTCAGAGTTTATTCTCTGTTATCGATTACTTAAAAAACCTAGAAATAGAGAATCCCTTTATCCAGCTTCAATATCAAAGAAACCTTTAAAAAAACAACAGTTATGAAAGTATATCCAATAAAATTCAATCCAATATTAAAAGAGAAAATCTGGGGAGGAAACAAACTAGGAAACCTTTTAGGAAAAGATACAGATAAAGATAATGTAGGTGAAAGTTGGGAGATTTCGGATGTAAACGGAAACATTTCAGAAGTTAGTAACGGCACATATAAAGGGGCAAATTTAAAAGAGCTTATTGAAGCACATGACGCAACGCTATTAGGAGCAGATAACTTTGCAAATTTTGGCTATAACTTTCCGTTGTTAATTAAATTTTTAGACGCAAAAACAGATTTATCGGTACAGGTACATCCAGATAATGTAATGGCTAAAAAGCACCATAATTCTTTTGGAAAAACAGAAATGTGGTACATTATGGATAGCGATGCTAATGCAGATATTGTTTTAGGTTTAAAAGATAAAACAACAAATCCAGAATTATTAAATCACATTAATGCAAATAATGTAGATGCTGTTTTTAATAGAGAAAAAGTAAAAAAAGGAGATAGTTTTTTTATTCCAGCAGGAAAAATTCACGCTATTGGAGCAGGAGTTTTAGCTGCCGAAATTCAACAAACATCAGACATTACGTATCGTGTTTACGATTGGGATAGAACGGATGACTCTGGACAAAAAAGAGAATTACATACCCAATTAGCAGAACAAGCAACCAAGCAGTTTGATTCTAACGGAAAAGCAGTATATGATTTACAACCCAA
>JAGPUY010000421.1 GCA_018067265.1 Oceanihabitans sp.
GAAATATTATCACTCGCTCCTACTCTAGTAAATATTTTATCTACTAAACCAATTCTAGCAGCTTTTGCAGGAACAAAACTTCCCATCTGGGCCAATAATACTATTAATGCGGTTTGGCGCAAAATAGCAGACTTACCAGACATATTTGGACCAGTAATCATAATCATCTGCTGGGTATCTCTATCTAAAAAGACATCATTAGCAATATAAGGTTCGCCAATTGGCAATTGCTTTTCAATTACAGGGTGACGACCATCTTTTATTTCTAAGTCGTGCGTATCATCAATAACCGGATAGATGTACTTATTATCTTTTGCTAATTGCGCAAAACCAGCCAAACAATCTAACTGACCAATTAAATACGCATTCTGTTGTACAGGTTTAATGTATTGATTCATCCAAGTAACCAATTCTGTAAATAGCTTTTGTTCTATCGCTAGAATCTTTTCTTCCGCACCTAAAATTTTTGTTTCGTACTCTTTAAGTTCTTCCGTTATATAACGCTCTGCATTTACCAAGGTTTGCTTTCTAACCCATTCTTCTGGAACTTTATCCTTATGTGTATTTCGCACTTCTATATAGTAACCAAATACATTGTTTGATGCTATTTTAAGCGAAGTGATTCCGGTACGTTCACTTTCACGTTGTAACATTTTATTCAGATAATCTTTTCCTGAAGTAGACAAAGCACGTAGCTCATCTAATGGTTCAGAAAACCCTTGCGCAATACTATTCCCTTTTAATACATTCACTGGTGCTTCTTCATTTAGCATCGTTTTGATCTTCTCTCGAAGGATATCACAGCTTTGTAATTTATCTCCTATTATTTTCAGAGATTCATTATCGCAATTAGACGATAATACTTTTATTGGAAGGATTGCTTCTAAAGAATTTTTAAGTTGAATAACCTCTCGCGGATTCACCTTTGCAGTTGCCACTTTAGAAATTAATCGTTCTATATCACCAATATGTTTTATATGATTCTGTATTTTTTGAAGCGTTGTTTTATCTTTCGTAAAGAAATCCACTACTTCATGACGCTCTTTTATTTTCTCTACATTCTTTAACGGTAACGCCAACCAACGTTTTAATAAACGTCCTCCCATTGGAGAAATCGTTTTATCAATAACATTTAAAAGTGTAACCGCATTATTATTGGTAGAGTTATAAAGTTCTAAATTTCGGATAGTAAATCGATCCATCCAAACATAATCATCTTCGGCAATTCTAGAAACCGAAGTAATATGCTGCAACTTGTTATGTTGTGTTTCTCCCAAATAATGCAAAACAGATCCGGAAGCGATAATGCCTTCCTGCAAATCTGCAATACCAAAACCTTTTAGCGTTTTAGTGTTAAAATGCTTAATTAAAGTTTCGTTTGCATAATCGGTTTGATACACCCAATCCTCTAAGTAAAACGTATGAAAATCGGTTCCAAACGTTTCATTAAAAAGTGTCCGTTTTTGTTTGGATACTAAAACTTCACTCGGACTAAAATTTTGAAGTAACTTATCTATATATTCGGCGTTTCCTTGTGAAGTTAAAAATTCACCAGTAGATACATCTAAAAAGGAAATTCCTATTTTGTTTTTTTCGAAATAAACCGAACATAAAAAGTTATTCGATTTAGAAACCAAAACCTCATCATTAAGTGCAACTCCAGGAGTTACAAGTTCGGTAACACCTCGTTTCACAATATTCTTAGTCAGTTTAGGATCTTCTAACTGATCGCAAATGGCAACACGTTCTCCTGCTTTTACTAATTTTGGTAAATAGGTATTTAAAGAATGATGCGGAAAACCAGCAAGCTCAATTTCACTTTCGCTTCCTGCGCCTCGTTTGGTTAAGATTATACCTAGAATCCCAGCCGTTTTAATAGCATCTGCACCAAAGGTTTCATAAAAATCGCCAACTCGAAATAACAATAAAGCATCTGGATACTTTACTTTTATTGCATTGTACTGCTTCATTAAAGGGGTTACTTTCTTTTCTTTTTTTGCCAAGGGTAGATGCTATTTTTAGTGAAAATTTATCTCCTTGCGAATTTAGTCAAATTAATAGTTGTTATAAAATAAAGTTAAAAACTAAATTGTAGTACTAGGAATATAATGTTTTAGTAAATTTGGTATACTTATTTTTAAATCAAACCATTATAAATTATGAAAAAAGCAATTTTATTAAGTTTTGCTATGCTAGCAATGACGACAGTAGGAATAGCTCAAAACACCACAGAAGCTAGTGAAGTAAAGACAGTAGCTAATGAAGATGGCGCACAAATTGAGTTTGAATCGGAAACCATAGATTATGGGACCATTGAAAACAGCTCGGATGGAAATAGAGAGTTTACATTTACAAATACAGGAAGCACACCTTTAGTAATAACAAATGCCAAAGGTTCTTGCGGATGCACGGTTCCTACATGGCCAAAACAAGCTATTGCTCCTGGTGAATCTTCTGTTATTGGCGTACGCTATGCAACAGATAGAACTGGATCTTTTTCTAAAAGTATCACACTAACCTCTAATGCGGTAAATGCTCCTAAAAAAGTAATACACATTAAAGGAAAAGTGAAACCAAAACCAGCAGAAGACAAGAATATTTAATTTCTTTTTTTTTGATAACTTTAAAGCTTCCTCTTCAAAAAGGAAGCTTTTTTTTTGAATATTTGCAATATGAGAAAACTAAAAAACAACGAACTAGATCGATTAACGGTAGAAGATTTTAAAACCTCTACCAAGACTCCTATTATAATCCTTTTAGATAATATTAGAAGCTTAAACAATATCGGCTCTGTGTTTAGAACTAGTGATGCTTTTTTAGTTGAAAAAATTTATCTCTGCGGAATTACTGCTACGCCACCACATAAGGATATACACAAAACTGCTTTAGGAAGCACAGACACTGTTGCTTGGGAATATGCAGAAAACACTTTAGATGTTGTTGAAAAACTAAAATTAGAAAACGTAAAAATTTGTGCTATCGAGCAAGCAGAAAACGCAACCATGCTAAATGATTTTTCACCGGAAGCAAATGCAAAATATGCTTTCGTTTTTGGAAATGAAGTAAAAGGAGTTGCCCAAGATGTAGTAAGCGCAAGTGATATGGTTATTGAAATCCCTCAATTTGGAACCAAGCATTCCCTTAATATTTCGGTAAGTTGTGGCGTTGTGGTTTGGGACGTGTTTAGTAAAATGAAAAACACTACTCTACAACAATAATTTCGCTAACCAATTTTCCTGACTTGGTAAACCCTTGAATGTAAAAAGTATATCCTGAAAAATTATTTTTAACTTTAAAAACAACTTCCCCATTCGTATTGGTTTCTAGTATTGGTTTCCAATCTATTTCTGTGGTTTCATTTTGTAAATTAAAATCATGAATTGGTGTGTAATACTTTTTAACCGTATTGTAACCATACTCAAAAACATAATTCTGGTATAATTCTGTAATTCCTTTTTTGTAATTATCTGTTGTAAAAACTTGATATGCCCTAAATCCTTTTCCTAGGGGTTGTACCATTACATTTTCAATAGCATTCATTTCTATTTTTAAACCTCCTAAATCTTCCGATTCCATTCTTTTCCCATCAATAAACAAAAAAGCTTCTTTCTCTACACCCACCTCCAAATACCATTCTAAACCTTTCCAATTTACCAACCTAGCACCTTCTTCTCTCTCTAAATATCTTAATAACAGTTCGTTTTTATATTTATCTTTTATTTGCAAGGGCATATACTTCCCGATATCAAAAGTTATTTTCTTGTATTTACGAACCAATTTCGTTTTTTCTAAAAGTGCCTTCGTTTTTATTCTTCCAGACACATTAACGGTATCTAACCTGGTAGCATCGGTTTCATAAAACGCGAAGTCATCTTCTTTTTCTATGGCTACAGATGTATAATTTGACTTTAGAACTATAGGCTTAAATTCCTTTTTAGAATATACTACAGCATCCA
>JAGPUY010000446.1 GCA_018067265.1 Oceanihabitans sp.
CATTGAAGCCGTATATTCGGTTTTAGCATTACAAAACAATATCATTTACCCAAATCTGAATTTTAAAACACAGATGAAGGAATTTAGCATTACACCACAACTAGCATTAAAAGAAAAGCCATTACAATCTGTGATGTCTAATTCTTTCGGTTTTGGTGGAAATTGTTCTACCGTAATATTTTCTAAAGAGCAATAATTATGAAGACCGTTTATATAAATAGCATCGCTTCCATATCTGCTCAAAAAACATTTGACAACACCTCGTTTTTGGATGCAATTGAAGATTACGAAGCAAATGTACTTCCTGCAATCGATCCTAATTACAAAGACTACATTCCGCCAGCTGCTGCAAGACGCATGGCTAAAGGAATTAAAATGGGAGTTGTAGCTTCAAAACTGGCAGTACAAGAATCTGGATTAGATAATGTAGATGCAATCATTACCGGAACAGGAATGGGTTGCGTACGCGATTCTGAAAAATTTGTAAGTGCTATTATAGATAACAACGAGCAATACCTTACTCCTACTTCTTTTATACAATCGACACACAATACCGTTGGCGGACAAATAGCTTTAGAACTACAATGCAAAGGCTATAATTTCACCTACGTGCATGCTAGCACTTCTTTTGAATCTACTTTGATAGACGCCAAATTGCAATTAGAACTAAACGAAGAAAAAAACATATTAATTGGTGGTGTCGATGAGTTAGGAGATCATACTACAGAAATTCAAAAAATAGTTCATCTAATAAAGCAGGAAGCCGTAAAAACTTCGCAATTATTAGCATCTAAAACCAAAGGCGCTGTTTTTGGGGAAGGCGCTAATTTCTTTGTGCTTTCTAACGAAAAACAAGCATCTTCTTACGCCGAAGTTGTTGCCATAAAAACATACAATACGTTAGCAGAAACTGAACTTTTACAAGAAGCTTCTCGCTTTTTACAAGAATACAATCTGAATACAGAAGACATAGATCTTTTAGTACTTGGTAATAATGGCGATGTAGATTTCGATGCTTTCTACAGTACTTTATCGGAAGGATTTCAAAACACACAACAAGCCTACTACAAACATTTATGTGGGGAGTTTAACACAGCGTCTTCTTTTGGATTCTGGTTAGCTTCTAAAGTATTAAAAACACAAACACTTCCAGAGGTTGTGAAACTTAATAATAAAGCAATAACTTCTTTTAAAACCGTTTTATTATACAATCAGTATCGTGGAGAAAATCATAGTTTCACGTTACTAAAACAATGCTAAATTTTAAATCTGTAAATATTATCTCAAGCCTCCTTTTCATTGGCTTGTTACTTGCTTACAGCTTTTATAGTTTTTCGTTTTGGTTTATTAGTTTATTCTTATTTGCTTGGTTTTTAATTACCGTGGCAGGTTCTTCTTTTGTTGGTTGGAACTATCATTATACCTCGTTAAATTCGAATCCGAAAACAGATAAAAACCAAATTGCTATCACTTTTGATGATGGTCCAAACCCAGAATTCACACCAAGAGTCTTAGCGCTTCTTAAAAAATATAATGCAAAAGCTACGTTTTTCTGTATTGGTAAACATATCGAAATGTACCCTGAAATTTTCAAAAGTATTATAGAACAAGGGCATACTATTGGTAATCATACGTATTCACATAGTACGAGTTTTGGCTTTTTTTCGGTAGAAGAAATACTCGAAGAACTACAGAAAACAAACCAAATCATTAACCAACTAACAGGTTTAGATGCACAGCTATACCGACCAACTTTTGGTGTTACCAATCCCAGAATAAAACGAGCATTACAAATTATTAAATTACATTCTATTGGTTGGAATAAACGCTCACTAGACACTAGAAATTTAAGTGAAAAAACAATATTAAAAAGAGTAACCAAAAACCTTAAGAAAGGCGACGTTATTCTACTGCATGATACTAGCGATAAAACAATTGCTGTTTTGGAACAGTTATTGTTATTTTTACAACAACAAAAAATAACGTCTGTTACCATAGACAACCTATTTCATATAAAAGCGTATGCATAAATTAGTATATATATTGTTTTTCACCGTTTTTGCTACACATGCACAAACCCAAATGAGTACGCAAGAAGCAGCGGCTTTAAAAACAAAAGTAAAAGCATTGGCAAGCACTACGCAAACCATTTCTAGCGATTTTATACAATACAAACATTTAGACTTTTTAGATAACGATATTGAAACCTCTGGAAAGTTGGCCTTTCAAGCACCAGACTTAGTAAAATGGGAATATCTAGCTCCGTTTAAATACTCGGTTTTATTTAAAAACGAAACGCTTTTCATTAATGATGAAGGCAACAAAAGCAATGTGGATATTGGGAGTAACAAGATGTTTAAACAGTTGAACAAACTTATTATTAGTAGTATAAAAGGTGATATGTTTGATGAAAACGAGTTTAGCATAACATACTTCCATACAGACCAGAATAGCTTGGTTTATTTCAGTCCGAAAGACAAAAAATTCGCCAAATACATTCAAGCATTTCATATTACCTTTAATGCAAAAGGAGATGTTATTGAAGTGAAAATGCTAGAACCTTCGCAAGATTATACCAAAATAGTATTCAGCAATAAAGTACTTAACCAAACATTAGATAATGCGATATTTACTAATTAGTATATGCTTTATCTTTGTTGGCTGTGCATCGTTTCCTAAAAAAAACAATTTCGTCCCTATTGCTGCAACTAGCAATATTAACAATCCGTATTTTGCGAACCCCAATCAAGACTATATTTACAAAGCCAATATAGAAGTCTATGATAATGCTTTTGGAGGTATTTTCATTGTAAAAAAAATAGGCGACCAACAGCATAGAATTGTTTTCACCACAGAAATGGGAAACAAGCTTTTTGATTTCACCTTTAACAAAGACGCGTTTACCGTAAATTATATTCTAGACGATCTCAACAAAAAAATACTCATCAACGTATTAAAAAAAGATTTCAAAGTTTTAATTACGGAGCATTTAATAGCAGAAAAAAGCTACGTTATTACGAATGAAATCATCAAAAAAACAAGCTTAGACAATAAAACCTACTACTACTTTGAATCCCCAGAAATTAGCAAAATCATTAGAGCGAATAGCCATAAAGAAAAAGTAAGATTTCTGTTTTCCGATTTAAATGATAATATTGCACAACATATAGAGATCATTCACTCCAATATTAAGTTGAAAATCAACCTCAAATCTATTACAAAATGAAAAAAATATTTTTAATCATTTTGCTGCTTCCGTTTATTGGCTATTGTCAGAAAAAAATTGACCCAACGCCTGAAGATATTTCCAAAGCAAAAGAACTAAGAAGCATTTATAACGAAGAAGATATTGTTTTATTAGAAAGTGATAACCTAGTTACTTTCGCTATAGAAGACAGTAAGGTTGCTGTAAATAATTATACGACAGAACACTTAATGAATATCAATTACCGCTCCGATATTCAAAAACCAATCTTTTATGATGGGGAATCGAAAATTGAAAAGTTTCAATTCTATTATCGAAACAAAAAGGAAGCACGAATATTAAGCAAAGATATTTCTTATACAGACAACGATTTATTTCATAATGACGCTCGCGTAAAGTTTGCTAATGTCGATTTCCCAACACAAGGTTATACGTATTTTTTCGAATCGATAAAACATACCAAAGACATCAAATACTTTACTAGTATCTATTTTACTAGTGAATACCCTAGTTTAAGCAGAAAGATTGTTATTGAAATTCCGCAATGGTTACACGTAGACTTGTTTGAAAAGAATTTTGAAAATTTCGACATTCAAAAAACCGAAGAACAAGTCGGCGACAAAAAAATCATCACCTATCAAGTATCGAATTTAGATGCATATTATGATGAAAAAAGCTCTCCAGGACCGAGTTACATTTATCCGCATATTTTATTATTAGCGAAAGATTTCACCTATAAAGACGAGAAACAAATCCTTTTTAACGAAACAAAAGATCTATATACTTGGTATCGATCGCTTACCAAAGACATCCATACAGATAGTGAGTTATTAACTAAAAAAGTTACCGAGTTAACTGCAGATGCTACTTCCGACGAAGAAAAAATTAAAAACATTTACTATTGGGTACAAGACAATATTAGATACATCGCTTTTGAAGATGGTATTGCTGGCTTCAAACCAG